>NZ_PJMS01000001.1:3638333-3947916 GCF_002846555.1 Aquimarina sp. MAR_2010_214 | reverse complement strand
TTTAAAAATTGATTTCACCGAAATTGATTTGTTGTATAAAGAACTAAAGGATGATTGGAAAGCTTTCAATAAAAACCCATTTTTCGTACTAGAGGAATTAAAAAAATAAGTTTTCAGAATACTGGTTAGAGGTTGTTCTTCTGTTTATTATAGGGATGAATAGCCTTATTGAACGTAATCAAATGAGCAAGAGGAAGTGTAATGCATGAGAATGGTTTATTTTGATCACGAATTATTTGAAAAACTAGACATATTATCCTTGTAACTGTTCCCTATCGGAATTTCAATTTCACCAATTTCTACATCATTTTTGGTGTAAGCCGTAATTTTTTCCTGATTCACAATATATGAACGATGAATACGAACAAATCGGGAATCGATGCGTTTTTCAAAGTTAGAGATACTCTCTTTTATAACCAGAGTTTTATTTTCTATATGAATTTTAATATAATCCTTTAAGCTTTCAATATATAAAACATCATCAAAAAGTACTTTTATTTGTTTTTTTGCTTTATTTACAAAAACAAAATCTATTTTCTTATGTGTAGTATTTTCTGGAGAGTCATATGATATAGACTTTTTTTCCTGTTCTAAAAACTTCTGGATAGCTAAGAAAAAACGTTCAAAAAATATGGGCTTCAACAAATAATCTACAGCATTTAACTCAAACCCGTCTACTGCATAATCACGATACGCAGTAGTAAAAATTACTTGAGGTTTATACACAAGGTTTTTAAAAAAATCGGTTCCTTTTAATACTGGCATTTCAATATCTAAGAAAAGTAAATCAATTTTTGTAGTACTTAATATCGAACTGGCTTCAATAGCACTAGAGCAGGAAGCAATCAATTCAAAATCAGGAAGTTTATGTAGATAGGTTTCAATTAATTCTCTAGCTAAAGGTTCATCATCTACAACTAAACAGGTATAGCTCATATAATATCTAATTTTAGATTAGCAGAAAATGAATTTGATTTGTTTTCAATAATCAAATCATATGCTTTTGGATACAATAATTCTAGCTGTTTTTTTATGTTTTTAAGACCTATAGAGTCTTTATTTATAGAAATACCAATTCCTGTAGGTTTGCTATTTTTTACATTAAAAACTAACTGCTCTCCCTTTTTAGAGATATTAATTTCGATACTAGCTTGATTTATTTCTTCTTTAACACCGTGCTTAAATGCATTTTCGATAAATGTGAGCAATAATAAAGGAGCAATTTTTTCCTGTCCCGTTACATTCTTACTAAAAGAGATTTTTACTCTATCCGCATAACGGATTTTTTCTAAAGATAAATAGTTCTCGATTAAATCAATTTCTTTATCTAATGATACATAATTTTCATTACAGCGATATAAGATATAATCCAGGATATTAGAAAGTTTTTGAATTACTTTGGTGGTATCATCAGACTTTTTTAAAGCTAATGCGTGTAAATTATTTAATGTATTAAATAAAAAGTGAGGGTTTAATTGA
Source organism: Aquimarina sp. MAR_2010_214 (assembly GCF_002846555.1). Lineage (NCBI taxonomy): Bacteria > Pseudomonadati > Bacteroidota > Flavobacteriia > Flavobacteriales > Flavobacteriaceae > Aquimarina > Aquimarina sp. MAR_2010_214. The sequence continues at coordinate 3,946,437 of NZ_PJMS01000001.1, read as the reverse complement.
TTTTTTAGAGCAGCAAGTTCTGTTGTTTTTTTCTGCTCATTTAATTTCAATAAGCGTTGCTTTTCTGTATAAAGTTTTAATACCAGGATTAAGAATGTTGGATATAGTAAATACAGTGATTTTGATATAAACTCGCCTATGTTTGTGAATCTACCCAATAGAGAAGTGTCAGTAAAACGTTTTATATAATTTACATAAGTTGTAGGAAAGGTAGGTTCAAAATAATGCATATATGTTAAGGTACAAATAAGGTAAAAAGTAAGCAACGTTATTATGATCGATATCCAAAAAATCAAAACTTTACCCTTATTTAAAAGATGTAGAATTAAAAATTCTATAATCACATATGACATAGCAATTTGTAGTATAGCCCTTATACCATAAGTGATTAGTAATTCTTCGGTTGTAGAATAATACCAACTAGAGGCTGAAGCGGAAAAGACAAAAATCAAAAGTCCAAATATAAGATACTTAAATCTTGAAGCTTCCAGAAAGCTTTGGATTTTATATAACATGCTGTTTTCTATTTCTATTCATTGTAAAGGTACAAATTTAAAGAACCCAAGTTTACATAGCGTACCAAACTACCAGTTTGTGATGTCGAAAATCTATTTTCCGAAGACAAAACCATATATAGACAGTAACCAAATCTATAACATCACTTATACCTCTTCTGTCTGTTTTTTTTAATACGGGTTTACTCTTCTTATAATTTGGCACTCAAACAATAATTTTTTTGAGAATGAACTTTATGAAAACAATCTTATCTATTCTTATGGAAGATATTAAAAGAATGCATTTATCTATATTCCTTTTCCTTATTTCGATTGGTGTTTTTGGACAATCGGGTACAATTACAGGAGAAATATTAGATCAAAACACACAAGAGTCAATACCCTATGTGAATGTAATTGTAAAATCTGGAGAAAAGATCACTACTGGTGGGATTACAAATGATAAAGGCGTATTTGTTGTAGACAAAATCCCTTATGGGAATTATAATTTTGAAGTTCAGTTTATTGGATATAAAACAGTTACAAAGAGTATTGTTATTGCTCAATCAAAAAGCAAAATCAATCTAGGGACTATTTTGATTGAAGAAGAAGCTGTTGCTCTTGAAGGAGTCGAAATTACTACCGAACGTTCGACTATTGAACAAAAAATAGATAGAAAGGTAATTAATGTAGGAAAAGATTTAACTACTGCAGGTGCTTCGGCCAGTGATATTATGAGTAATATTCCTTCGGTAAGTGTTAATCAGGATGGTGAAATTTCGCTTCGCGGAAATGAAAATGTTCGTATCCTGGTGGATGGAAAACCAACCAATATTAGTGCTACTGATCTATTACAACAAATACCATCTACATCAATTAAAACCATAGAATTGATCACCAATCCTTCATCAAAATACAATCCTGAAGGCATGAGTGGAATTATTAATATCATCCTAAAAAAGAGTACCCGATTGGGTTTCAATGGATCCATAAGTTCTGGAGTAACTTTTGGAGAAAAAGCACGATTCAACAATTCATTAAGTCTGAATTATAGAACAGGAAAAACTAATTTCTATGGTAGTTATGGCAATCGTTTTGGGGAGCAAGTAACAGATGGTACGGTCACTAGAACCGTAGAGCAAACGAATCAATTAACCAAAAATTATAATGGTCGTACGTCACATCTATTTAAAGTAGGTGTCGATTATTACATCAATGAGAGAAACACATTTTCTGTGTATACCAATCAAAATTTGTTTAATGCAGATATTGAAGGTAAAAAAACACTTACTTTTTTTAATGATACTCCTTCAAACTTCACACAATTTGATGCCATAACAAAAGACAATATAAATGCTACTTATAATGTTGATTTTCTGCATTCGTTTGTAAAAGATGGACATACAATTGAACTCGAATTAGACTATAATACGCTAGAAAGTGATATTGCGAATGATTTTAAATTTACAGGAAATACACCTGTAAACAATTATGATGAAGTTGTAGATGATAAACGAACAAATACTACAATAAACCTGGATTATGTTAATCCGTTAACCGATAAATCAACCTTAGAAATTGGAGTAGAAACACGTTTACGACGTACAGATAACTCTTATAAAACAAGTCGTATTGATTTTATGAATTCGAACTTTTCTTATGATAGAGACATTTATTCATTTTATACAACTTTTGGTCAGAATTTTAATAAATGGCAATATAATATCGGAGTTCGATTAGAAGATTATAATGTGACTACTCAGTTTAATGAAATAGGGGAGGTTCAGGAGAATTTTGAAGACCATCTTTTTAATGTATTCCCTTCTGGGTTTTTAAAATACACACCCGATGAAGAACAAAAAAATTCATATCAATTAAGTCTTAGCAGGCGAATAGATAGGCCATCACTAAACCAAATTAATCCTATTCGACAGATTAGTACTCCTCAAATTGTTATCGTTGGTAACCCAAACTTAACTCCGCAGTTTACCAATTCTATTGAGCTTAATTACAATAGAAAAATAAACAAAGGAAATATAACGTTTGGTGGCTTTTATAGAAAAATTAAAGACGAAATTAATAGAATAGGCTATTTTGATCAAAACAATCCAGCACTACTCATTCTTGATTATGCAAATTTTGATAGTAATGATGCCTATGGAATCGAATTTTCGGCAAGTTACCGACCAACAAAATGGTGGAATTTCAATTCGAGCTTTGACGTGTATACCAGAACACAAAAAGGTGTCATTGACGGTCAAAACGTAAAGGTCAATAATACTTTATTAAACGCAAAGCTGAATAATAGTTTTAAAGCTACTAAAAACTTAACATTTCAGGTCTTTACTTTTTATAGTGGTCCACAAAAAATATTACAATATGAATTAAAAGAAAACATCTTTGTAAATGCTGGCGCACGTTACAATTTTGCCAAAGGAAAAGGAACCTTTAGTGTTAATTTTAATGACATTTTTAGAACACAACGATTTGCTTTTGAAGCCTATAGAACGATTATTCAAGAAGGTGAATTTAAAAGAGATAGTCAATCTGTTTATTTTGGACTTTCATACCGTTTTGGTGGAGGAAAAAACAAAAGACTAAAACGAAAAAACCGTGACAAAAATGAAAAAACCGATAAATTCTTATAAAAACTACAAGATTATGAAATTGAAAATACGCATGATATGCATAGCCTGCATACTAGTTAACATGACCTTTGCTCAAAATGTTAAGCTATCAAATAGTGATTCTGCTAAAGCCTTAATAGAAAAAATGGTCTCTAAAACAGGGAATTACGAATTATTGAAAAAGCTGAAAGATGTTGAGTTTACATATGATTTTTATAATCCAGAGACTAAAAAAAGTGATATCTCTATAGAGCGTTATATTTTTAGTGGAGAAGTGTCGTGGGGGCAATACAAAGCCCATAAGCTACTTGTATTACCTAAGGAAGAAGGAATAGTCACTCAATATTATGAAAGTGATGGTGATTCATGGTTGTCATTGAACAATAATAGATTAACGGATCAAAGAATAGTATCAAGTTCTATTTTTTTGCGTAAAGCCAACTATTATTGGTTTACCATGATGCCTAAGCTATTAGATGCAGGTGTTATATATAAAAAACTTCAGAATAGGACGTATAATAAGATTGATTACAACATAGTAAAAATAGGTTTTGAAAAAGGAGTCGGTGAAGTTCAAGATGATTTTATCCTATACATTAATCCAACTACTTTTCTTGTAGATCGATTTTTGTTTACAGTAAAAGGAAGTGGATTAGGGATATTAATGATGGAAATAAAATATGAAACCGTTAATGGATATACTTTTATGGCAAAACGAAAAGTGATTCCAGCAGATTGGGATGGTAATCTTAAAGATAAAGTACTCTATGAACAAATCACCAAAAATGTCAAATTCAATAACGGATTTAAAAAGGAATTGCTCGCAAAGTAAAAGTTTAATGTAGGTAATGATAAATACAATTTGTATTGAAGCAGTAGCGTCACATAGACTGTATATGTTCAGTGAATTAGCCAATTCTACCTATAGAAACCCATCACCAAAGTGATGGGTTTTTTAAATTGTGATGATTTGTGAAATGATTCATAAAGTTTAATTAACGTGATTGATTACCGCATAAAAAAACCTTAATTTTAAATGAATTTCTATTTAAAAAATATTCTTAAAACCTAAAATTTTAAATTATGAAAAAAGCACTTTTAAATGTAACCGGATCTAAAGAATTATCTAAAAATGAGCAAAAAAATATTGACGGAGGCGCAGGTCTAAGTAGTCCATGTGGTGGAGATGGCTCTTTTATATATGTAGATGGTGTTAAGGTATGTTGTTACATACCATCGAGTGGTTTATATCTATGCTAAGCCGTTCTTTATGAGATTAAAATTCTAATTAATTTATTTTAGAATACTTAAAGAGATCATCTATATAGATGATCTCTTTTTTTGCTTATCTGAATTCTGTTTAAGGTATTCAAAACATAATTTAGTCTGACAGAATTATCATTTCGACAGTTTTTAAGGTGACTTTAGTATTACTTCGTACTGTAATTCTAAAAAACCATGTTATGCTTAAAAAATATCCGATTTTGAAATGGACTCTAATTGTCTTTGGCAGTATAATTATCTTACTTTTTGTTTTTGGTTGGTGGTTTATAAGTTTACTACCCATAGAGGAAATGAGTATAGATGTATCTGCCACACAAACATCTGATTTGCCATATTTATCTGAAGATATCCAACCCGCACGAGGAAAAATCTTAGCTATAGTGACAAGCGCAGCTATTATGGGAAGCACCGATAAAAGTACTGGTTATGAATTAACCGAATTGTCACGTGCCTATTACGTTTTCGTGGCGAATGGGTTTGAAGTTGATATTGCTAGTCCATTAGGAGGAGAACCCCCAGTTGTGATTGATGATGATGACATGGGAAAATACGATTATGCGTTTTTAAATGATAGCATTGCCCAGTATAAAGTAAAACATAGTATTCCTGTAAAAGATATCAACCCAGAAAGATATGAGGCTGTTTTTTTTGCAGGAGGAAAAGGAGCAATGTTTGATTTCCCCGAGAATAAAGACATTCAATATATTGTACGTCACTTATATCAATCAAATAAGGTAGTTGGCGCAGTATGCCACGGACCTGCAGCTTTGGTAAATGTAACTTTAGACACTGGCCGATCTTTGCTAGAAAACAAAAAGGTAAGTAGCTTTACTAATGATGAAGAATTATTACTTATTCCTGATGCTGAGACTATATTTCCTTTCTTTTTGCAAGACAAATTAGTGGAGCAAGGAGCACGTTTTAATGAAGGAGCTATGTATTTAGAGAATATTAGTCGTGATAAAAACTTAGTGACAGGGCAAAACCCGTGGTCAACATGGGAATTAGCTGAAACCATGATTGTAGCACTAGGATATACTCCTAAATATAGAAAAATCACAGCAGAAGAAAATGCGATGAAGGTATTAATTGCATATGAAACTGGTGGGACTAAGAAAGCCAAAGCACTAATTAAACAAATATCGGCTGTTGAGAAGAAACCTTTGGCCAGAGAATTTATAGCGTCGCATAGTGTTATTGCAGTCATGAGAGGCAATATTGGACGATTTTTTAGCCTTGTTAATCTAACATCATATGCAAAAAGTCAATCTAAGAATATATAGAAGTTTATAAGGTAAGCAGTATTTATGTGATATTGAAAGTACAAACCTAATACTAGGTTTGTACTTTTTTTGAATTTTAAATATCCCTACATTTGAAAAAAATAGTGTATTGAGTTTTTTAGATATATTACTTGTCATTGTTAGTAGTGCAGGACTTTTGCATGGGATATTATTTGCCTTCTACTTAAGTGTTTTTAAAAAGAAAAAGACGTTGACTAATCTTTTACTCGGGCTAATTCTTGTATTTATGGCATTTAGAATTGGTAAATCAGTCATGTTAAATTTTGGTGATGGTCTAGAACCAATATTTATTTTTGCAGGATTAGCATTTTTGTTACTAATCGGACCACTTTTAAGGTGGTATATTTTAGGGATGACACGCCCTAATTTTAAATTACCCAAATATTATATTTTAGAATTTGTTCCATTTGCTTTGATTTTTATTGCCAGTCTATTTGTGACTAAAGAATGGTACGAAAATAGTAAGCTGGTTATTATTGTTTTTTCGAGCGGCCTTATTTTTATATACCTACATTTTGCTTTTTATATCGCTTTGTCCTGGAGAATTTTAAAACGGGCAAAGAAAGACTACGAGCAAGAGCAACAAACAAAATCCCGAAGTGCTATATTTAATTGGTTAGATCTTTTAATTGTTGGCTTTGTGGTCATCTGGGGATCTTATGTTTTAAACATATTAGATGAGGCAGTACCTTATATTGTTGGTCCTATAGTATACTCTATAATCATCTATTTTTTAAATTATAAAGCGTTCCAGCTTAAAGCTACAGATCTAGACGGTAATGTGTTTAAGACAACTAATAATAACCTCTTATTTGATGAGATTTCAAAATTAATTATTGATGCTAAATTGTATCTCGAACCAGATGTGTCTCTAGCAAAACTGAGTGCCATGATAGGAAAAACCACACAACTAACATCCTCGGTTATTAATCAATATGCCAAACGAAATTTTAATGATTTTATAAATTATTATCGAATTCAAGATGCAAAGAGAATGCTTTCAGATACAGAAAGTGATAAATATACCATTTCATCAATTGCTTTTGATACAGGTTTTAGTAGCCTTTCCTCTTTTAATGGTGCCTTTAAGAAATTTGAAGGTATTACACCATCGTCGTTTAGAAAAGGTCGGGTTTGATTTTAAGATACTTTTGACTAAGGTTTTTTGAAAAACCTAATCTATTATATATTACATTCTGTCTATTATTGTTTTCCGCCTGGCGATTAATTTTTCATATCGTATTTATATACAATTACTTTATAGTAAAATTAGATCTCATAAAGGATGAAAAAATTATGCACACTTGTTTTAATTGTGTTTTTAGGTTTTTCTTGTAATTCTCAAAAAGCCAATACTACTGCTTACTATGTAAGGAAGAATTTTGATAGTCAAGTTGTTAAGCTTACTGGAGGTAATTGGTTTAATGGAAAAACATTTGAAAAGAAAACGATTTGGCTTAGAGATGGTTTAATCTATTTCTCGAATACTAAAAAAGAAGTTGATACTATTGTAGATTTATCAAATAAATATGTGATTCCCCCATTTGCCGAAGCCCATAATCATAATCTTGAAAGCAAACATGAACTGGATAAACGAATTAAATCTTACTTGAACAATGGAATATTTTATGTTAAACTCCTATCAAGCATAAAAAAAAGAATCGATCCTTTAATGCATCATTATAACAAACCAGATGGTATTGATGTAAGCATGGCACATGCCCCTTTAACTGCCAATGGGGGGCATCCAATACGTTTGCGTAAAAAACATCTTGGTTATGGATACTTTAGAGGATTGTTTAATACAATAGAAGAGATTGAGTTTCATGGTTATGTTAAAATAAACAAACAGGAAGATTTAGATCATAAATGGAATAAGATCTTGTCATTTTCCCCGGATTTCATCAAATTAAACCTTCTTTATTCAGAAGAATATGAAAAAAGAAAAAATGATACTTTATATTTTGGTAGAAAAGGGTTGAATCCCAAATTAGTTCCGGAAATTGTGAAAAAAGCTCATGCCAACAATTTAAGAGTAAGTGCTCATGTCGAAACCGCATATGATTTTCATATTGCGATCAATGCAGGAGTTGATGAAATAGCACACCTTCCTGAAATATCTAATGGGCAGCTTATTAATAAAGAAGATGTTATTTTGGCTAAAGAAAGAGGAGTAACTATTGTCACCACAGTATCTCTAATTCTAAAAAGACAAAAAAAATTAAACTATAAAGATTTGGTTAAAAATATAGCATCCAACTTAAGGTTATTACAGCAAGAAGGCGTAACATTAGCAATAGGTTCTGATCAATACAATGGAAATTCTGTTGGTGAGTTTCAGTTTTTGTATGAACTGAATATTTTTAGCAACCATGAATTACTTAAAATGTGGACAGAAAATGCTACGAAAACTATTTTTCCTAACCGTAAAGTAGGAGAGTTAAAAGAAGGTTATGAAGCTAGTTTTTTAGTGTTAGATAAAAACCCATTAAAAGATATTTCAAATATTAATAAAAGTATTGTAACCAGAGTTAAGCAAGGATCATTCTTAAAATAATGTATATTTTAAATCTTTTACCTTTGAATTTGTCTTGATTTATATAGATTATGAACTTCGATAAAGTTATCAAGCATATTGTTTTTTGGGGTTTATTTCTCCTATTATGGAGTGTACATGACCTCAATTATCATAAAGATATATTGGCAAATCTAAAGACCAATATATTTACTTTTATCCCATACACTATTTTGGTTTATCTCAATCTTTATGTTTTAATGCCAAAATTTTTGTTGAAAAAAAAGATCATTAGCTATGTGTTAATACTGATCTTAGCGATTACCATTATTACTATTATAACATCTTATTATTTATCATTCTATTTTAAATATATAGATATCTATTTACCGACATCAGATTTTTTTGCAAGCATTGCAGGAAAAATTGCTATTGTAACTGAAGTTATTTTATCATTGGGTTTATCAATGACTTTATTTCTAACAGATGAGTGGTATCGAAAGGATCAATCGGTGAAAGAAATAGAACAAAAGCAATTAGAAACAGAATTGAACTTGTTAAAAAATCAAATCAATCCACATTTTCTTTTTAATTCCTTAAATAGTATTTATATCATGCTGGATAAAAATCTAAAGAGCGGTAAGAAAATGTTACTTCAATTCTCAGAAATATTAAGTCATCAATTATATGAAGCAAATAAAAAAAGTATTGAACTAGAACATGAATTTGAAAATTTAACCAATTATATAGATATAGAAAAAGTAAGACATGAAGACCTTGTTACAGTAAAGTATTCTTTTCCTGATCATCAAAAGAATTTTAGAATATCCCCAATGCTTTTATTACCTCTTGTTGAAAATGCTTTTAAGCATGGACAAAGCAGTAAAGGGTATTGGATACATATCGAATCCACAATAGAATATAATAATACATTAAGTTTTAAGGTTGAAAACACTGTTTCAAATGAAAACCTTAAGAAACCATATAAAGAAAGTAAAGGTATCGGATTAGCTAATGTAAAAAGAAGGTTAGAACTAATTTACCCAAATAAGCACTTATTTAATATAGAATGTAGTAACGCTATGTTTATAGTGCATTTAAAAATACAGCTAAATGAAAATGAGATGTTTAATAGTTGATGATGAACCTCTAGCGAGAAAAGGATTAGAGGATTTTGTATATCAAACTCCATTTTTAGAACACGTAAAATCATTAGCTTCTGCTATAGAAACAATAGAATTCTTGAAAGAAAACCCTATAGATATTCTGTTTTTAGATATACAGATGCCAGACATGACAGGGGTAGAGCTTATAAAATCATTTCAGAACCCTCCCCAAGTCATATTTACAACTGCTCATCGTGAATTTGCATTGGATGGTTTTGAACTGGATGTTATTGATTTTTTATTAAAACCTTTTTCTTATAGTAGATTTCTTAAAGCTGTCAATAAAATAGTAGTTGTTGATGATAAAAAAGAGAAAAATAACGTTGCTAAAAATCACATTTTCATTAAATGTAATGGAATGATTACCAAAGTTTTTGTTGATGATATCACTTTTATAGAAACAGCCAAAGATTACATTCAAATCCATACTATTCACGATAAATACCTAACACTTGTTTCTTTAAAGCATATAGAAGAAGAACTACCAAAAGAAAAATTTATAAGAGTACATCGGTATTATTTAGTAGGGTTAAGTCATATCAAAAAACTTGAAGGGAATTTAATTTATGTCGGAGATCATAAAATTAAAATTAGTAGAACACTTCGCAATGAAGTTTATAAAACTATTATAGGTAATACGTTTATAGGGCGTTTATGAGTTTGATGATATATAGATAATATACAAAAAGAGAAAAATTAGACATTTTATGGTAATCGGCATCTAAAGTTTTGAATATAAGAATAGCTTAAAAAGAAATAATTTAAAAAGTTTTCTGTTTTCAATTATACAAAGTCATTTTCTCTTTTTCCTGAAATAAGGTCTTGATACAATTCGTAGGCACTTCGTTCTACCCAACACTCAGAAAGCCTATCTTCTTTTATAAACCAAATAGCTATTCCGGTAAAAAATACAAATCGGTTATCTGGCTCTACTCCAAAAAGGCCATTATTTTTTCCAGAGCATTTCCATCTTGAAACAATTTTATCTTTTTTTTCGTTGTAGAATAGTTCTATATTTTCTGTTTTTGCGTCAAGAAGTTGTTTCTGAAATTCACCTACCCATTTTTTAAATTCTTTTCTTCCTGTTATTTTTTTTCCTGCTGTGGTAATGGTATAGTCTTCTGTCATTAGTTCATCAATTGCATCTAATTCATGAGGTGCACTCCAAACCCTGTCAAAAAAATCCAGCACTAGTTTTTTTGGAAAATGGTTTGATAAATCTTGCTCATTTTTCATAATTCATTTGTATTTATAAGATGTCAATAGATCATATATTCACTATGATTTTAAAAAATCCTCTTCAAAATTTGAAATAAAATCGTGAATATATTTTTTATTTCTGTTTAATGCCTTAACGACTAAATAATGATTTCTTTTTAGTCCGTTCTTACTAATTCGTTTAAAAATAATATCATTTGATAGTTTAAATGATTTTAACTGCCATTTTGGTACACACATGATGCCCATATTAGCCTCGATCATTGATAAGGTAATTTCGGTAAATGGAATAGCAGATATCTTTTTAGGGTTGATTTTATTGGGTTTCAAAAAATGCTCATATACCGAGACACCTTCCAGAGGAAAAGAATTAATAATTAAATGAACATCAGAAAAATGACTTGCATCCAAATAGTCATAAGAATTTAGAGGGTTTTCCTGATGCATTACAGCAAAAATTTCATCTTCATATACTTTAATACTAGCTAATTCTTCTGATGCAGGTTTTGAAGTCACAATGGCAATATCTATTTCATTAGATAGCACTTGTGATATTGTTTGATAGGTTGCACCTAAAGTTAAGTCAATATCAATTTCGGGATATAGAATTCCCATTTTTTGAATAAACCCAGGAATTGTATGAAAAAATGATTGACACTCTGCACTTAACTTAATAGATCCTTTTGACCCTTCTTTAATATTTTTAATATTATTAAAGCTTTCGTCTATAGAATTAAAAAGTGTATTGGCTAATTTGTAAAGTTCTGCACCTTCATCAGTAAGTTCCCATTTATTTCTACTTCTATGAAATACTTTAAACCCTAAGCGTTCTTCAAGATCTCGTAACTGATGGCTTAAAGCTGATTGGGTTAAGAATAAACGTTCAGAAGAATTTGCAAGGTTACCCTCTTCGGCGATTGTTTTTATAAGTCTAAAATATTTTAACTCCATAATTCAAAGATACAACACATTAGTTATCGCTGTAGTTGAGAAATTTTCAACTATAGATGTTAAAGCATTCAATCAACTTTCTGGTATGGCATTACTTACTACAATAATTTTGGATCCAAATAAATACATATACGATGTTAAAAGTTCCTATTATACTATCAATATTTCTCAGTATTTCCTTTTTTACCTTTTCTCAACAGAGACAAGTTGTTTCTAAAAAAACATACAACACTCAAAGAATTTCTGAGAATGAAATTCCAACTATAGACGGAAAATTAGAAGATGTTATTTGGAGTAATCATAGTAACTGGGAGTCAAACTTTATTCAAAGAGAACCTACAGAAAATACGTCACCTTCTGAAAACACTTCTTTTAAAATATACTACGACTCAAAATACGTATATGTAGGAATCAAAAATTTTGATAAACAACCTGATAAGATTACAAATTGGATGTCCAGACGTGATGGTTTTGAAGGTGATTGGGTTGAAATCATCTTTGATAGTTACCACGATTTACGTTCGGCATTTTCTTTTACGGTAACATCAGCTGGCGTTAAAGGTGATAAGATAATAACGCTAAATGGTAAAAACGAAGATGCGACATGGAATCCTATTTGGTATGCTAAAAGTGCAATTACAAAGGAAGGATGGACAGCAGAAATGAAAATTCCTTTGAGTCAGTTGCGTTTTGGTAATACTGAAAACCAAGTTTGGGGACTTCAGGTGGTAAGAAAGTATTTTAAAAATGATGAAATATCAGTTTGGCAACGTGTTCCTATCGATGCTTCTGGTTGGATAAGTGAATTTGGAGAATTACATGGTTTAAAAGAGATAAAATCTCAAAAGCAATTTGAAATTCAACCTTTTGTAGTAACTTCTTTGGAGACTTTTGAAAAAGAACCCAATAACCCATACCGTGATAAAAATATAACATCAATTAATGCAGGACTAGACGGGAAAGTGGGCATTACTAATGATCTAACTTTGGATTTTACCATTAACCCAGATTTTGGACAAGTAGAAGCAGATCCTGCAGCAATTGCATTAGATGGGTTTCAATTGTTTTTTAAAGAACAGCGTCCATTTTTTGTAGAAAACAAGAATATCTTTAACTATCAATTTTCTAACCCAATAGTTGGGGGATCTTTTAGTAGTGATAATCTGTTTTATTCCAGACGTATTGGTAGAAATCCTCAAGGTTCTGCTGAAACTGTAGCAGGTGGATTCATTGATGCTCCAGAGCGAACCACCATACTAGGAGCTGTAAAATTTAGTGGTAAAACCAAGAACGGTTGGTCAATAGGTGTTATGGAAAGTATGACTGCCAACGAGTATGCAAAAATTAATACTAATGGTGATGAAAGAGAAGAACTCATAGAACCGTTTACTAATTATTTTGTAGGGCGGATACAAAAAGATTTTAACAATCGTAATACTTTTTTGGGCGGTATTGTGACATCTACCATAAGGAACTTAGATGAGGATACTGATTTCTTACATAAATCTTCTACAACTGCAGGGATTGATTTTATGCATCAATGGAAAAACAGAACGTGGTATTTGGGGACAAATGTTGTTATGAGTCGTGTGGAGGGAAGTGAAACAGCCATTTTGAGAACACAACTTTCTATTCCACATTTATTTCAGCGTACAGATGCTAGTCATGTTGCTGTAGATTCAACAAAAACCTCGCTTACGGGAACAGGAGGTGATATCAAATTTGGAAAAGCAGGACAAGGGCATTTTAAGTTTGAAACAGGAGTTACCTGGCGTTCACCAGAATTAGAATTGAATGACCTTGGTTTTATGCGTGAAGCCGACGATATTCAAAACTATACCGGTGTTATATATAGTTCTTTACAACCTTTTGGAAAGTTTAGAAAAGGTACATTAACTTATCAACATTGGTTGAAATGGGATTTTGAGGGTAATTTGAATTACATTGATTGGGACGTGGAAGCCAAAGGAACATTTCAAAACAATTGGAATATTACTTTAGGGTTTTATCATCAACCGCATATTTATTCAAAATCGTTGTTGCAAGGCGGACCAAGAATATATTTACCAGATCAATATGGTGCTTGGTGGGCGTTAGGAACAGATTCTAGAAAAAAATTATCATTTAGCCTTGACGGATGGACAAAAACTGGAAATGAGGATAGTTATTTCTTATTAGAAAACGGGTTCAAAATTACCTATCAACCTCTAAACCAATTGAGTATTTCATTTTCTCCTAAATATACTATGATTAGACATCGATTACAGTTTAATCAAACTAATGATTTTAATGGCTCACCACGCTATATTATGTCTAAACTTGATCAAGATACCTTTAGTCTGGCGTTTAGGCTTAATTATACCATTAATCCCAATTTATCTATTCAATATTATGCAGAACCTTACATTTCTAAGGGAGTATATACTGATTTTGGATATATGAATAACCCCATAGCTAGGTCACAAAGTGAACAACTGTCACTATTTTCTGAAGGTCAAATTTATTATGATGAAGTGAATAATGCTTATGATGTTGATGAAACTTTGGATACTATGGTAGATTATAGTTTTAATGCTCCTGATTTTTCATTTGCGCAATTTAGGTCAAATCTTGTGGTACGATATGAATACAAACCGGGGTCAGAAATATTCTTGGTGTGGGCACAAGGTATTACCGATTACAGAAGATCAATAGGGAGTTTGTATAGAAATTTTGATAATCAGGTTTTTAGTAAGCAACCCAAGAATACCTTTTTGATAAAAGCAACATACCGTTTTTTCTAAATTAAAAAAACATGAATATAAAAACACAAATTGAATTTAGAAAATTAGATAAAAATTATTTCAGTGAAATGATGGTTTTAATCAAACAATTAAATCCAAATCGAGAAAGTAAAGTTTTAGAACAACGATTAAAGCATATGTTTGAAAGTGATGCATACCATTGTTTCGGACTCTTTAAAAAAGGTGTTTTAATTGGATTAATAGGTTGTTGGAAGTCAATTCGGTTGTATTCAGGTAGACAATTAGAGCTAGATAATGTAATCATTGATACTAAAATGCAATCCAAAGGTTACGGAAAGTTATTCTTCAATTTTATTGAAGATTGGGCCTTAAAAAATGGTTATCAGGCTATTGGATTAAACACTTATGTTGAAAATAGCAGATCTCACAAATTCTATTTTAACGAAGGGTTTAGGATATTAGGGTTTCATTTTCAAAAGATGTTCAAGTGTTAACGAAAAAATGAATAGAGAAATCGTAAAAATAGATAACTAAAATACACTGATTATGAAAACAATAGGATTGATAGGCGGAATGGGGTGGGAATCTTCTAAGTTATATTATGAACGAATCAATAAAAAAATAAATGAAGTAATGGGAGGTTCGCACTCTGCTAAGGTTATTATGGTTTCTGTAGATTTCGCAGAAATAGAAAAGCTAACGTTTGCTAATGATTGGGAAACTATTGGTGATATTGTAGCTAAAAGTGCAAAACAACTAGAAAAAGCAGGAGCAGATATGGTAGTGTTATGTACCAATTTGATTCACATTGTGAGTGACACTATTATTAAAAGTATTTCGATTCCATTTCTACATATCGCTAATGCAACTGGAGAAGTAATTCAAGAGAGGAAGCTCAAAAAAATACTTTTGCTGGGGACTAAATATACCATGGAAAAAGACTTTTATACCAAAATTCTGGAAGATACTTATGGACTAGAGATTATAATTCCCAATGAAGAAGATAGAAATAGTATTCATAATATTATTTATACAGAGTTGCTCAAAGGAGTATTTACAGAAACTGCAAAGCAACAGATTATAAAAATTATTAAAAAAACGCAATTGAATGGAGTAGAAGGTGTAATACTTGGTTGTACAGAATTACCAATGCTTATTAAGGAAACAGATGTAACCATTCCAACTTTTGACACAGGTAAAATTCACGTGGATAAAACAGTTAGTATATCAATAAATAATTAGCATCCATTGTACCTTTGGTAACATCATAGAAATTAGAATTGACAGATCTTGGTTAAAAAAACACCTAAATACTAGAGAGATCATAAATAAACCCCATTACAATTTAATGCACATAATGGCTGCCATTAGCCGTCCTACATCACTATAATGCATAAGACAGGGGGTGTCACCTAAATAATTCAGACCTATAGAACCTTAGATTAGGATAAGGTATTCATCAAAATAAGTAACTATATTATCAATTAGTATTACATTTATGAATCCTGTGAATTCATAAAGTAATCAAGGAACTTATTATGACAACTATCTGCATCAGAACTTTTATATGCATACCAGGATTATTACAAAAAATTTATGGCATATCTCCAGGCACAGAATCTCCAGAAAAGAAATGATAGCATTACCAATGAATTCATATTAAAACATCTCTAGATTTTAGAAAACAGGAGAAAGTAAGCTTCTTGTAAACCTATTTTTGTAGAGTTAATAGTGGGTTAACAGCTCGTTATATAAAAAGTGTTAAAACAACAAAAATACCTTTATGACAAAAAATGCAATCACCGTAATTATTCTTCTTACTTTTTTCTTTAGAATAAATGCTCAGGAAAACCATGATAAATATGCAGATTATTCGAGAACTATAAACAGTACTATTGATGCACTTTATATGGTAATATCGGGAGAAAAAGGTGAGGCAAGGGATTGGGAACTTATGCGATATCTCTATCATCCTAATGCCATGTTGGTGGCCACTGGAAAAAACAGACAAGGTAAAGTTGGTGCTACCTATGTAACACCTCAGAGTTATGTTGAAAATTCTGGGAAATGGTTGGTAGAAAATGGGTTTTTCGAAGAAGAAATTCATAGAAAAGTAGAGGTTTTTGGAAATATCGCACAGGTGTTTAGCACTTACCAATGTTTCAAAAGCAAATCAGATACTACTCCCTTTATGAGAGGCATTAATGGTATACAGCTTCTAAATGAAGGTAACAGATGGCGGATCATAAATATATTCTGGACTCAAGAGACCGAAGAAAATCCAATACCTGAAGCATACTTGCCAAAATTGTAATTAATCATCATCACAACTTTTTATTTCATCTACGAAATAATCTTTGGATCTCTAATGGAGTCCATGTTTCGTTATGATTCCTATTTTCTTTAAAAAAGAAAAAACTAAAGCTTAATTATTATCAGGATACTGTATTAAAGAGGACTTTCATTTATGGAAAAAAACAGATTCGTCATTGGAATGCTATTTTCTGCTGGCTGCTTTTCGCAAGAATCTTTTAGAGAACTTAAACAGGTTAGTTTCTCTGGTACTGGCTATAAGTTGGGTTTACAGCATGGTACTCAATTAAAAGAGGAAATAGGAGCTATTGTAAAAGCGTGGAAAATGAATACCAGTGAAAAATTGGGAAAGAATGCGAATAAAGTGATAGCGGATTTTTTCGAGTATTCAAATTTCACAAAGGCTATTAAAGAATGGACACCAGAGCTTTATGAAGAGATTATTGGAATTTCTGACGGTTCTGAGCAATCCTTCAGGGATATTTTTATACTAAACCTTTTGGATGAATTTTGGGTATACGTAAACAATATCCATAACCATCATTGTAGTGGATTGGGGGTTCCTGCCATGAACGGAAGTCCAGGATACCTCTCACAAAATATGGGCTTGGAAAATTATACAGATGGCTTTCAAATCCTTATGAAGTTAGAGCGAACAAAGAAAAGACCCGAACAGCTTATTTTAACGCATCCAGGTCTTATTGCTCTTAATGGTCTTAATGAAAATGGAGTAGGAGTGTGTGTCAATACCTTGATACAGTTAAAGGCAAATACGCATGGATTACCAGTTACTTTTATTATCAGACGAATAATAAATACCAGCGAGAAGAATGAAATACTAAATTTTATTAGGAAGGTCAATCATGCTTCCGGGCAAAATTACATTGTGGGAATACAAGGTGAAGTTTTTGATTTTGAAGCATCTGCCAATAAGGTGATGCGATTTGTTCCTTCAAATAAAAATGGTATCGTATACCACACCAATCATCCCTTGGTTAACGACGACCTTAAGCCTTGGTTTGTAGCTCATAATCCGAAATTTTTAAATGAACAGCATTCATTAAATACAGATAGTCACCATAGATTCAGAGCTATTGAAAAAAGAATGGCAACCCGAAATGAAATAAACAAGTACACTCTTATTGATGTGTTAAGGTCAAAGGATGATGAAAAAAATCCGGTTTGCAAGACCAATAATGAAAATGGACAAGGTTTTACCTTTGCCTCTGTTATAATGACCTTATCGGGAAAACCATACTTGCGAATTACGCCTGGACCTCCTGACGAATCTGAATTTATTAGGATTGACTTTAGTCCGAGGGAATGATACCACAAATATTAAACTCACATAATTTTCAATTTGTATACAATTTACTAAAGACATATTCCAAAAATAGACCGTTTATCATGAGAATATTATAATACTATATCAACATAAGTTTGATACTTCCTGATCATTATTTTGAGACTACAGAACGAACATTAATTAGGAATAACCTATGGCTTACCATTATTACTCGGTCTCTTGCTTTATTGTTCTACCAACCGTCTAGAACACACTGTAATGTATGAGGTGTAGTTTTTGATAATGGTATCTCTTCAAGGGTATCGCCTAAATAATTTCCACTTGCAGAACCTGTAACATCGTTAAAACGGTATGACCAGCAAAACCTTAACTTAGGGTGGTCATCAGAATAAGTAACAAGATTATCTATTAATATTACATTTTCAACTTCTGTAAATGCCATAAAATACCCTAGGAACTTATTACGACGAACATCTGCATCAGAGCTTTTATACATATACATACCACAACTATTACAAACATTTTCGTGTACATAAGTAGCACGATTATGACCTTTATCTCCTCCGCCTGAGTATTGGATATATCCCAATCTCCCGTTTACTGATCCGGTAACCATCGTAATGGTATTTCTAGCAATAATATTATGAGTTTTATGCCAGCTAACAATAGGGCCATCTACATATTTACTTCCTTCTCCTTGCTCCATAACATTATCAAGAATATAAACATTTTCACCCGTCGCATTAACAATGTCGCCACCTGTATTATGGTGAAAATAGTTGTTTTGGATCAATATGTCTTCATCTATACGTCCAGGTCCTTCAATATCAATACCAAATTGTGGAGTTGTTCCGCTAATATGATGTATCTCGTTATCTTTTATTTCAATACGCACACCACCAACTATTGAAATACCTTGACGCCTATTATTATAAATGTTGTTTTTTACAAAAGTAACATCATTTGAATCGAGTACTAAAGAACCATCCCCAGTCAAAGCATGAATTTTCACATTTTCAATTAGTACATTATTATTATTCGAAACACAAATACCATGTCCTTCATCATGAGCCGTCTTCCCATCACTATCACGCGGTGTAAAAATATGAGTATCGCGATCACCTTTAATTGTACCTCCTCGAATAATTATATTATCTCCATCTAAACTAATAACACAATAATTCCATTTATTATTAGTATCAATTTCTAAAACAGCGCCTTCACTAAATATAAATTCAGTATTACTATGAATTTTAATACCCCCTTGGTAAATATTGTTTACATCTTTACCAACCAAGTATTTACCTGTAGGTAATACAACTCGGCTATAGTTCTCTTGATGAGCCCAGTCAATTGCTGCTTGTAAATTATCCGTGGTCTTACCTGCGTCAGTTCCATTATTTGGAATATCCCATCGACTTAAATCGATAATATATTCTTGGCTATTAGGCATTGTTGGTAATTGAACATCAAAAAGAATTTTTGGTAACCCATTAGCATCCAAATCCTCTGCATCTGCTTCATATTCAGAATCACTTCCAAAAAAATCTGATTCTTCATTGCTACAGGATATACTAAAAATCATTGCAAAAATTAGCAGGTAGCATTTTAAGTTTTTCATGTGGTGTTATAAAATTAAGTTTGCTGTAATATTGCAATTTAAAAAAAAATATTATTATTCATTGATATCACTTGGATAATGGCAGTTTTCAGATTCAAAACCTTTTGTTATCAGAGTATTTAACACAAAACTTATTATGCAAAGCGGTAGGATCATTTAGGTGTAAATTTCTAGACAGACGATGTCAATAGAATAATACCGTAACAAACAATTATGGAGAAGTTTATATTAGTTCTGGTATTTTTTATATTTTAAAAGTAGTTTCTTTTAGAGGAATTAAATCTTTCTCGAAAGATTTAACTTGTTCTTGTTGTTGTTTTCTAGACATGGTTACAAATTTAGTTGGATTCATTCCAGTAAATTTCTTAAATGCACTGTAAAAAGAAGATGGAGTATTAAAACCTGCAGAATATGCTAATCCTTCAATTTTTGTTTGCTGTGTTTTTTCATCATTTAGCTTTGATATAACATCTTTAACTCGATAATAGTTGATAGTTTCGGGAAACGTTTTTTGATATTCATTTTTTATAATTCTTGATACTAAATATGAAGGGATGTCTAGCTTTTTAGCTAATTGATCAAGTGTTATAGAAGTTTGTTTGTACACTTTGTCTTCTTCTATAACACTCCTTATTTTTTTTACCAGAATTGGATCAAAATGTTTTTTTGATGTAGTTTTTGGAAAAAAAGTAGGAGTCTTTATTGCAAACAATAAGAGGGAAGATATAATTATTGCTGAGATTACTGCACCAATAGCATAATTAATCATGGTATCTGTAAAATGTTGAATAATAAAAATCAGAGAAATTAATGTAACAGCTATTAAGATTAATAAGTTCCAAGTATTAAATTTTTCTTGTTTCTTATTAAAAGATATAAATTTCAACCAAGAAAATGTCACATATAAAAACAATACGAATGTTGTATACAAATAAAACTCACTAGCGACTTTACCTCCATAAATAGAGATGCTTATAAAACCAATTAGAGCAGGCAGAAAATGTATATAATTTTTAAAATTATAAAGTGTTTTAATAGTATTGACATGGAAATACTTA
This sequence comes from Aquimarina sp. MAR_2010_214, assembly GCF_002846555.1. Taxonomy (NCBI): domain Bacteria; kingdom Pseudomonadati; phylum Bacteroidota; class Flavobacteriia; order Flavobacteriales; family Flavobacteriaceae; genus Aquimarina; species Aquimarina sp. MAR_2010_214. The sequence goes on along the minus strand of NZ_PJMS01000001.1, from coordinate 3,925,836 downwards.
AAATATAGCCATAGTAATGGTCCAATACTAGCCAACCCCAGATAACCTATAGCAACTCCAATATCAGGAATACCTCCAGAAAAATATATGATAGATTTTATGGTACGTAATGAAATAGCCAAAAAGATTAATCCTAATAAGGTTAACCTAACTTTATTTTCATTTCTAACAAAAAGAAAATAAATGGATATAAAAAATCCAATGGAAATCATATTGCCAGAAAAAAAGGCTAAAAGAACTAGTTGGTTCATATAAAATCATATTAAGTTTTCCGAAATCAAAATAGTAAACATATACATTGATATTAATTTCACTCCTGTTCATCTATATGAATCTAATGAACATATTTAGTTACGAAAAAAAAGTTAAAAAAACATTAAAGTTATTATTATCTCAATCAGTTCAACACTGTCCAGGAAATGATCAAACTCTAAAATTTTGAAACGCTCTCTGTTTTACAAAAAAAATCAATTATGAAATTTAGACAATTAGTTTTAGTACTGTTTATATGCACACCATTTATGATATTAGCTCAATTTCATACCTTAAAAATCCCCGAGTTGAGCAATAAGGTTGTTGAATCTCAAAGATTAGGAGTGACAGATATTACCATAAGTTATCATAGCCCATCTATTAATAATCGTGATGTTTGGAATGACCCTAATATTATACCTAACAATGGGCGCCCTTTTCCTTGGAGAGCTGGTGCTAATATGAACACAACTATCGAATTTTCTACAGATGTTAGTATAGAAGGAGAATTTTTAAAATCAGGAGTTTATGGGTTTCATGTTATTCCTAGAGAAAATAATTCCTACACACTTTTATTTGCTCATAATCATAATCTATGGGGAAGCTATTATTTAGATATAGATAAAGATGTAACACTTGCTATTGAAGTTACTGGTATGAAAAGTAATTTTTCTGAAAAGTTGGATTATGAATTTTATAATTGGCAAGAGAATTCAGTCGATATCGGCTTAGAATGGGGCGAGAAACGAATCTCATTTAAAGTTGTAGTAGATATGAATAAAACAGTTATTGAAAGTTTTAGACACGAATTAAGAGGCATAAACACTTATCGTTGGCAAGCTTGGAACGATGCGGCTAATTGGTGTTTAAAAAACAATACCAATTTAGAAGAAGCTTTAGCATGGGTTAATAGATCTATTGAAGGAGGTTTTGGAGGTTTTGCATCAAATAAAAATACCACCAATTTGACCGTAAAAGCAAATATTTTAAAACGATTGGATCGTAATAATGATGCTGTAAATACATTAAAAGAAATTATTGATCTTATATCTACACCAAATGAGGCATACAATTTAACTTTCTTAATGTTAAGGTTTGAACAAGCAGAACAAGCAGTAGAGTTTAGCAACATGATGCTTGAAAAATATCCAGAAGTTTGGTTTTTACACATCAGTAAAGGAATAAGTTACTATTTTATGAATGATAAAGAAAAAGCGATTGATCAACTAGAACGCTCGCAATCCATAGTACCTGATAGGTTTAAACCAAGGTTAAAAAAAATTGTTAAAGAAGTTAAATTAGGAGTATACAAACTACCAAATGATTAATTAAATTTAAAAATAAAAAATATAACCCTGATTTATGTACTATTTAGATTATCAGATATTGGTACCTATTTATAGAAAGTTCCTGATAAATTTGGTGTGTTTAAAAAATATAATGGTTACTATTTAACTATCTGGAAGAAACAAAAAGATGGTTTTTGAAAACATGTTTGGGACTAACCTTTTTGATAAAAATAATTAAAATGAAGAGATTAATTGTAAGTACTATTTATCTAACATTACTGTTTAATTTTTTTGTAACCGTATCGTATGGGTTCCAGAAGGAATTTCAAAAAGATTTTAGTGAAAAAATACAAAGCAGCCCATGGTACTGTTGTTTGTTAGCATATAAAATCCTATTAGAAAACAATTAACTATTAGTTGCTATTTTAATGTTTGTAGAACAAAGCCAACTAAAAAATTAAAGACCCAATAATACATTCTTGATGATCCAGTGTATTGCAAAACTACTATTATTACTATATATCATCTTTTAAACTATACTTCAGGAATAGTAAATTATTCAGATATTCCAAATTTAATAAAGTAATAAAAGTATAAAAATATTGTCTACTGAGATATATTTAAAAATTTAAGGTAACATTTTGTTTATTCAAGACATTTACTAATGTAAATTGACATTCAGATGCCTTTATAAAGTGTTTGAAACAATAACAAAAGTAGCATAAATGATTATTAATCTGAACTCAATTTAACTTACATTTGATGCTATGATTTATAACAAATTATTCACACGAAAATCATGAACAAAATTTTACAATATTTTTCTATATCCCTATTAGTATTGACAAATGGTTTTTCTCAAAATAATGTCTCTACAGATAGAGATGCGTTGATGACATTTTATTATGAAACTAATGGAGATAATTGGTCAATTCCTTGGGATTTAAGTCAGAATATGGCAGGATGGCATGGAGTACAAACCAATCAAGAGGGTAGAGTAGTGAGTCTTAATCTTTTGGGGCAAAACCTTGTTGGTAATATTCCACCTCAAATTGGAAACCTCGATCAGCTAACTGAACTTTTTTTAGATTCTAATCAATTATTTGGAGAAATACCCAAAGAAGTAGGAAATCTTGTAAAACTAAAATACCTTTATTTAAATCAAAACGAATTAACAGGAGAGTTACCTATAGAAATTGGTAATTTAACTAATTTGGAATATCTGGGATTAGAATCCAACAATTTTTCGGGTATTATTCCTGAATTTATAGGTAATTTTAAAAGTCTTACCAATCTAAATATTAGTGGAAATTCCTTTTCTGGAAATTTACCCTTATCACTAAGAAATTTAATTAAGCTAACTCGGCTAAAAATTAATAACAATAAATTAGCATCTTTACCTGTCGGAATTGAGAGTTTGAATGCCTTAGAGTTTATTGATGCTTCATTTAATGAAATAGAAGGAAGTTTGCCTTTAAATTTTGGGAATTTAAGTAACCTTACCCACCTAAATATTTCTCATAATAAACTAACAGGAAAAATTCCGAATAGTATTGGTAATTGTAATAAATTACGACATATTGATTTTTCTTATAATAGTTTTGTAGAAGAAATTCCGGCATCTATCGGAAGTATAAACCCATTGATATTTATTTATTTACAGCATAATAATTTGTCAGGGAATATTCCTAAGGAAATCGAAAATTTAGTTAATCTAAAGCGTTTTTATGCTTTTAATAATAAATTATTTGGAGAATTAAGTTTTGTTCCAAATGAAGGAACAGAGTATGCGATCGCTAAAAATTCTTTTGTTTTTGAAGATTTAGAGAATTATTTGACCTTGTATCCAAATAGTAAAATAAGTTATTCTTATCAAGCATATATAGATGTAGTACAAACGAAAAATATAGATGAAGGAGATAGTTATACCTTAAAAGTGGATGCTACTACAAGCCAAAATAATAGCTATCAATGGAGAAAAGATGGGCGAAATATTATTGGTGAAAATTCTTTGTTTTTGACTTTTGATGCCATAAATCCATCAGATGCAGGAGTATACGATTGTATTATTAATAATAGCATAGTAACTGATTTGACATTAATAAAAAATCATTTCACAATAGTAGTAAACGGGGACTATGATAATGATGGTATTTCGAGTCAATTCGATCGATGCCCAAATACTTCTGTGGGTAGCTCTGTCAATTGCGATGGTTGTGCACATGCTCAATTAGATGATGATGGTGATGGAATAACAAATGATTTAGATCAATGCCCTAATACAGTTTCTGAACAAACTGTAGATATCAATGGCTGTGCTCAAGATCAAAGTTTGATAAATTTAGATCGTGAGGCATTGATGGCCTTATATAATTCTACAAATGGACAAGGCTGGGTTCGAAAATGGGATTTAAGTAAAAGTATAGATAATTGGAGAGGTATAAAATTAAATGAACAAGGTAGAGTAGTATCTATTTATATGAGAAATAATGATCTTAAGGGACCGTTACCACCAGAAATAGGTAACTTAACAATGCTTACTAGTATAGATTTGCTTTCTAACAAAATAGAAAAAGCAATTCCTAAAGAAATGGGACAATTGTCTAATTTATGGAATATAGAACTGGGGCATAATAGACTTATAGATGGAATTCCTGCAGAATTAGGTAACTTAAAAAATTTACAGTTCCTTAGGTTAACATTGAATAATTTAAGTGGAACTATTCCTGTAGAATTAAGTCAAATCAGGTGTTTGAAAGCTATTGATCTTTATAATAATAAGTTGACTGGGAGTATTCCTCCAGAACTAGGAAACTTAAAATATCTTGAATATTTATTTTTATCTCTAAATCAATTATCAAAAGACCTCCCGTTAGAAATAAGTCAACTACAAAGAATTAGATCACTTGATCTAAGAGGAAATCAACTAACAGGTACTATTTTACCAGAATTAAGTGAATTACCTAATCTTGAATATTTGAATTTGAGTTCGAATCAATTATCTGGAACTATTCCATCAGTATTGGGTTCATCACCAAAACTACGTTCCTTACAATTATCAAGTAATAAATTAGAAGGTAGCATTCCATCAGAACTTGGGAGTTTAGATAAGTTAGAATTGTTAGTTCTCACTTATAATAAATTAACTGGTAGTATACCAAAAGAATTAGGGCGACTGAGTAATCTGAAATATTTATACCTATATGGAAATCAACTTACTGGAACAATTCCTAATGAGTTAGGAGCCTTAAAAAAATTAAAAGATCTATTTTTATATAAAAATCAATTAGAGGGCTCAATTCCATCAACTTTAAATGGATTAGATTCTATAGATCGAATTAATTTCAGTGAGAATTTATTAACCGGAATTATTCCTGAACAGTTGGGAACACTAGAGACGCTAAGAACATTGACTCTTGACAATAATTTGCTATCAGGTGAAGTTCCAGAAACATTAACCAAGTTGAAAAACTTAAGTTCATTGTATTTAAATAATAATCAGCTAGAGGGTGCATTACCCTTATTTGAAGATTCGATTGAATCTTTTAAGGTGGATACAAATAATTTTGTTTTTGAAAATATTGAAAATACATTTTTTAATCAACCAGATCTTGTGTATAGTCCTCAATCAAACATTGGTAAATCAACAACTATCGAAGTTAACGAAAATCAAAACTTTACATTCACAATTACAGAAACTACAAGTGAAAATAATATATACCAATGGAGAAAAAATGGTACAGATATTATTGGAGCCACTACAGCAACCTATACTATAACTAAAATGAACACAGAAGACAATGGTATTTACGATTGTTTGATAAAGAATACGGTTGCAACAAAATTAACATTACAATTGAACCCAATAACTTTAGTAGTTAATCAAGCATTAACTACAAATGATCCATTCGATGTTTTAGATAATACTAAAACATTCGAAGCATACCCAAATCCATTAGAAAAAGAAGATCTTATAATTCATATACCTGGTATTGTTTCTAAAACGGGAATAATCACAATTTTTAACTCTTTAGGAGGTTTAATAATGAATACAAGTATTGATTTTAATGATAAAGGCATTTTGAAATTGAATACTGATTTAATTCCTTCAGGATTATATTATATACAAGTAGAGCTACCAGGTGTAAATTACACTACTAAGATCATTAAGAGTTAGATGTAATAAAATACTCTTGTAGTAATTTAACAGGAATTACTTAAGTTTTAATGTATATTTTGTCGAATACATGATGTATAAAACATAGCAAAAAGTAAAGTTTTAATTCACTTTTTGCTATGTAAAAGTATTACATTTTGTTACTTCAACTTCACTCCAGAAAAAATCTCTGTTTCACTAGGTAATTCAAGTTTATCGCGTACCACTTGACCTGCCTGAAGACCCGCAACAATAGCTCCTTCATAATATCCTACATTGACACCAAAATTGATCCAATCTCCTGTGATGATAAGGTTGTCAAAGCCAGACTCATTTGCTTTAAGTCGGTATTTGTTAGAGCCTGGGAGTGATAATGTGTATCTATCCGTTGGATTTACATTAGCTCGGAAAAACTGAGTTTTTAGTCTGCTATAGTCTGTTGTGGCATTTTTTAAAAAATCATGGATTACACTCAACTTCATTCCTTCGGGATATTCTAGTGTAGTAGCATTAGGAAAAAACCAGCCCATTTTATCTCGTAACCATTGTTCTGAAACACGCATGATACGTTCTAATTGCTCATGAGGGTATTTATGATCAGAGAATGGAGGTATTACTTCAGGATCAAGAAAGGATCCTGTATAATATATTAATACTCCTGGTTCATCACCTTTCCAATCTTCATATGGCATTACCTGCGACATATCTATGAAAGAATATTGAGGATCTGCATAAGTCACCAAGTTAGGTAATGATCCTTCTGGAAACCCCCAATCAGGTAAGTTCATACCTAACTCTTTTAATGTAGGCTTAATCCATAATTGCATGGACATAGTGGGAATACTTTTAACATGATTGTACATGTTTTGCCAAGCTTCATTCTTATCAATAATCTCTTTACAGATACCTTCATTACCACCCAAAACATCAATAGGGATACCTAAAACCACATAATCAAAATCTTTCCCTTTTTCTAAAGACACTTTACCTACATTTTCCCAGCCACACCAAGCTTCTTCAAGATCATATTGCCCTTCCTTAAGTGCTTTAGCTTGTTGATCATCTATTTGATCATAAAGAGGTTCTCCGGGCCATACATCTAGATCTTTGAACTTATAAGTAGGGTCATAGGTGCCATTTTTTAAAGTGACCTGTTCGACCATAGATACCTTTTCTATTTCTTCAGAATCAGAGTAATGTACCTGTTCAACTTTATGAAAGAACTTAAATTTTACACCTCTGTTTTTCAGTACCAAATAAATAGGAGTAATCATAGTATCTGCGGTTCCAGCTTTAAATTTCCAGACAAAAGACCCTTTATAACCGGCAGAATTTGTAAGAAAATGAAGACCGACCCCAGCTGCCAAATTACCTTGCTGATCAGGGCCTGTAAGGTTGTGAAACGTTCCCGTATAGAGAAATCTCACCATAGCAGAACTCAATAACCGTTCACTAGCTCCATGATTTCTAAGCCATTCTCGGTAATCCAAGTCATTGATACGCTCATAATCCAACTCATGAGTTTCTGAATTATATACATCTTCAAATGTTCCCTTCATATTTACAAGTCCAAATTCTACAAATACAGCTAACCAATAGAAGTATTCGTTGTGATCGGCTATAGAATCGATAAGCTTAGCCGTCCATTTAGAAAGTAGGTCGAGTAGTTCTTTGATCATAGAGTGATGCTCTTTTCGTTGCGTATGATCGTGACCTTCACTAGTCATATTCTGAACTAATTCAGCTACATAATTTAATAACTTCTCACCCTCGTGCTTAAAGATTTTGTCTTTTATAAAAGCTTCAAATTTAGGTTTAAAATTTCCCCAAAGTGGGTGATGTTCTGGTGTTTTGATTTCTTTAGCAGATTCAGAAGCCATATTCACTAGATTATCTTTGTTTGGATCTTTACCAAACAAAATTTCTGCGATTAGACCTACTGCTTTATGAATAATGGCTGAAAAAGGTAAAGGACCACCTTGACCAGGTATATATTCATTAGAAGGAAAGATAATATTCTTTTTGATCCATTGATTTGTCTTAGGATCAAAGTGGGTGAGTAATGTGGTATCTTCCCGATCAAAAGCATCTTCCCAGGATTTAAAGGGACTATTAGGCATTAGATCATGTTTTTCACATTCTTTATAAGAATCTTGTATCAATCGGAATGCATTTTCATACCATCCCTGAGCAATATGAATACCATGCTCTTGAATCCTTTCGTTTGGGCCTCTACCAGTAGCTGTTTTGCCTCCTAGTCTCCAACCCATTTGATAAATTGTGATATCATAATGATCTTGCCAGTTTTCGTAGGAGCTAAGCTCATAAGCTGATGTAAGCGATGACATACCACTACCTAGTATGGCTATTTTCTTTTTGTTCTTTTCAGTATTTTGCATTGGTTATTAATTTTAAAGAGTATAAGGTTTCTTAATGGTTTATTTTTTATTGAAATATGCTGAACTGAACTCACTATGACTAATTGGGTAGATGGGTTGGTTATTTGTAACGAACTTCATCACTATTGGGGAATTATCCCATTTTGCAGCTTCGATGTATAGTTTGTTCAAGTGTCTTAATATCAAAATTTTATCAAAAATATCTTCAATGAATCCCATGAAATTACGTGCACGATGGGTTACGTATTTAATATCCTCTTCTGACATGGGGTAATGATCAGGGTAGAAGGCTTTTACACCTGTTATTATAGCAACCGCACACCCTCGAGGATTAGCAAATATTTTACCCAAAAATCCAAAACTGACACCTTCAACCATGGACTGTGCATAAAGTAAGCGATAAAGGACGATATTCATAAAGTATTGCTCATAAATAGTCTCTTTACAAGCTAGTTTATCAGCTATTTGGTATCCTGAAATTATACTCGAATTATGGGCACGATACCAAGAAAATTCATTTGGTGTATTGATATAATCAAGCCAAAAATTTACTGGAACTGGTAAACCTTGAAACGTCTCTCCAGATTCTTTAATCAATTGAGCAAGTGTTGCTACATAAAGAAAATGACTATTGACTTCTCTCCACCATGCACTTCCAGGATTAAGGTGATTTAATGGATTGAGTGTACCTCTCTTTATTTCCCAGTCAATGAATGCTAATTCAGAATTCCCAAGTCCTTCGTTTCCTTTAGTTATAGGATTTCCATATTTTTGGTAAAATTCGTAACGTAATTGATAGCGCCCTTGTGGATTGTCAGAAACACTAAGTACAATTCGTTTGGCTTTTTCCTTAAGTATTTCAAGTTTGTTCATATATTAGTGAAAAGGTTTATAAACTTACAAGTTAAATTGTTATATACAATAGATATTTTAGGAAATTGAAACGGTATAATTTATAAAATTTCCTTGTTGAGTAAAAATGGTTTCTCAAAATATTAAACATTAAGAATGAAGGCTTCTTTCAAATACTATTTAGGATTCTTATCGATATTATTATTGTCGCCTTTTAATTCATTTGGTCAAACAACTATTCTTCTACATGATTTAACAGAATTGCAGGATATCGGAAAACAAACCCATTATCTGGAAGATACATCTATTAAACTATCCATTGAAGAGGTTATGGGTAATAGCTTTGAAATCAAGTTTAAAGAGTATACTCAGGAAACCTTAAATTTTTCTAGTACTGCTTCTGCATATTGGTTAAAATTTAAAATTACTAAGGCAATACCGGCTAATTTTTATCTGAATGTCGGTTCGGCTTATATTGATTCTATATCGCTCTATGAATTTGATAAAGAAAACAAATTAATTTCTATCAGGCATACAGGTGATGACTTACCTTTTGATACCAGGGAAATTGAAGTAAGTAACTATCTATTTGCTCTTGATTTTGATGTGAATAGTACGCGAACTTTTTACCTTAGGGTGAAGAGTGATCAACCCTTATTTTTTCCTCTTCGAGTCGGAACATTATCCCAATTTTTAAACTACGAACATGATTTAGACTTTCTGCAAGGAATCTATTTTGGGTTTATGCTGTTGATCTTCCTATATAATCTCTTTTTATATTTTTCTACTAGAGAGAGAATATACCTCTACTACATTGCTTATGTATTTAGTATTACTTGGTTTATGGCTTCAGTATTCGGATACTTCTTTGAATACTTTTGGCCCAATATTCCCTTTCTTAATGGACTGGTAGTAGTCAGTGCAGGGTTAACCATGATTACTGCGACTTTATTTACTCAAAAATTTTTAAATACCAAAGAATCTGGTTCTATAATGCATAAGGGATCGATGGTGTTTCTTTTTATAGGTGTTTTGGTATGTGCTCTTGTGTTACTAGGCTTTAAAATAGAAGGCCTGAAATTGGCACAAGGAGGATTACTAATCATGGCAGCGTACTTTATTCTCTTAGGTATTCGATTTAGGTTAAAAGGGTATCGTCCTGCTAAATATTATTTGCTTGCTTGGGGAGCTCTCATAATTGGTATTTGTTTTGCTATCCTAGAGTCTTTAAATCTGACTTTTGTTATGACGTATTTAAATGCGATGCAAATTGGTTCAGCTCTAGAAGTTTTATTGCTTTCATTTGCACTAGGTGACCGAATTAATATGTATAAAAAACAAAAAGAAGATGCACAGTTAGAAGCGCTATTAAAAGCCAAAGAAAATGAAAGGTTGATTCAGGAGCAGAATGTAGTACTCGAAAAGAAGGTTAAGGAACGAACAGCAGAGGTAGCTATTAGAAATGAAGAACTAGTTAACCTAAATAAGGAAAAGGATATGTTGGTAAATATAGCTGCCCACGATCTTAGAACCCCTTTGAGCCATATAAGATTATTAATACAATTAATCGATATTACATCTTTACACTTGACAGAAGATCAGAAATCGTATTTAACCGAAATTGATAATTCAGCAGATCGTCTCTCACAGATGATTGGTAGGATCTTAAACATACACGCTTTAGAAACAAATCAGGTCAAGTTAAAGAATCAAGTTATTGATTTAGTACAATTGGTTAACTATGTTGTGAAATGTTTTCGTCTTACTGCAGAGGATAAAGAGATAGAAATGATTACTACATCACAATCAGGCAATCACTATGTAGAAGTGGATAAAAATTATATGATCCAGGTGTTAGAAAATTTGGTTTCTAATGCCATCAAGTTTTCTAAAAGAGGAAGTAAAGTAGCTTTACATGTAAAATCTCATGATGCAAGAACATATATTGTGGTCGAGGATCATGGGCCTGGTATTAGCGAACAGGACCAAAAGAAACTATTCGGTAGATTTCAAAAACTTAGTGCACAGCCTACAGAAGGTGAGGCATCTATTGGACTAGGATTATCCATTGTTAAAAAATATATCGAATCAATGAATGGCGAAATTCACTGTGAAAGCGAATTAGGTATCGGAACTAAATTTATTATCTCTTTTGTTTCTAAAGAACAATTAAAAAAAGTTAAAAACTAATATATAGCTTTTAAGTTTATTGATGGACTAGGAGTGAAGAGGGATTATTATCTATAGTACTAATTATGAATACAAAATCAAAAAAACTCCTATCATAATACCTAATAATGGTACTAATTTCTTTCGTTTATTTTTCTCTTTAAAGAGAAGACCACCAACTACGACAGCAATTAGTATTTGACTTCTTTTTATAGCAGATAATAACATGATTAGTGCATCAGGATCTTGCAAGGCTTTAAAATAGAAATAATCTGCAGCTTGTAATAAGACACCAACAGCAACAATAGACCATCGAAATTTAAACTCTTTTCGTTTTTCGGTATACGGAAACCATGTAAAGGTTAAGATAACCAGCAAAATTAGTATGGTATATATACAAAACCAAAATTGTAAGGTTTGTGGATTTAAACTTAAATTTTGAATTAAAAACTTATCATACAAACCACTACTAGCACCTAAAAATGTAGCGCCAATAATAGCAAATATCCATTTATTACGTTTAAAATTTAACCCTTCTTTTTTACCAATTCTAGAATATAAAATCACTGAAAAAATAATTATGAAAAACCCTATCCATTGGTACAAATTAGGGCTTTCTTTATAAATTATAATAGCACCAATAAAGGTGAAAAATGGTCCAGCTGAACGTATTGGAGTGACAATAGTAATGGGTAAATGTTTTAAAGCTTGATAGGCTAAAACCCAAGAACCAGCCATAATAGTAGATTTTATAAAAATAAAACCATGCGTTTGCCAAGAAATATCCTGAAAATTATAGCCATTATCTAAAGCATAGTCAGGATAAAAAATAGATAATAGATAAAAGGTAGCTATAAATAAAAACCCGCTAGAAATAGTGCCCAAAAGTACCGGAAAAACTTCATTTCCTTGTACTGCATGTTTTTTACATAAATTGTGTAATCCTAAAAAAAGTGCTGCCAATAAGCCTAAATACATCCACATGGCGCGAATATAGTTTCTTAAGTCATTTTGCAATTAGAATATTAGAAGTATTATAATGCATTTAGGTAGTGTTTACCTTGAGTTTGTCGATAGACGGGTAGTGTATCGGGTTTATCAGTTGTTATACAGTTTATTAACGTTGCTTTTATATGTTTGACCAATTGGAACTTTATGTTCATTGATTAAAATACGATTACCTTCTATAAATTTTATTTTTTCTATTGCGACAATAAACGATTTATGAACTCTCAAAAAGTCATTATTATTTAGAGTTGACTCATAATGAGATATTTTTTCGTGACTTATAATCATTTCATCTCTTAAAAAGAGTTTGGTGTAGTTTCCGTAGGCTTCAATAAATAATAAATCATTCAAATCAATTTGATGATGCTTTTTATCTCCTTTAATGAAGAATCGAGTAGAAGTTGTTTTACTTGAGTCATCTTTAACAAGTATTTTTGTTACTTGATTATCTGAAACTTTATTTACTGCTTTTACCAAGCGGTCAAAGCTAAAAGGCTTTAATATATAGTCAACAACATTAAGTTCAAACCCTTCTAAAGCATGTTCTTTATATGCTGTTGTTATAATAGTTTTAGGAGGTTTGGTCAAAGTTTTTAAAAAATCTAATCCTTTTAATTTAGGCATATTGATATCTAAAAACATAAAATCTACGGTGTTTTCATTTAAAAACTGCATGGCTTCCATAGCACTATAGCAATTCTTTTTTAATTGAACATGTGGTAACATACTACAAAATTCTTCTATAATTTCATGAGCTAAAGGTTCGTCATCAATAATTATATATTTAAGCATGTTTTGAAATTTTTAAAGTTGATTTATAGATGTCACTCGTTTCATCTACAATTAACTCATGTTTTTGATTGTACAATAAAGATAGCCTTCTTTTAAGGTTTTGTATGCCTATTCCGTTTGCATTATTATTTTCCTTCTGATCAAAATTATTTTCTATTTTGAAATAAATAAAGTCGTTGTCATCATATAAGTTGATATGAATAAAGGCATTTTCGGAAAGTGTTTCAACACCATGTTTAAAAGCATTTTCTAAAAGGATAATGTATAATAAAGGTGCAATATCTAAATGAGTATCAACATTATTATGATCAAAAGTAATTTCTACGGATTTTTTGTATCGAATTTTATGTAATTCTATATAGTTGTTTAAATATTCAATTTCATCTAAAAGTTTTACAGTTTCTTTTTCTCCCTCGTAAATAGTGTAACGCATCATGTCTGATAATTTCAGAATTACATCAGGAGCTTGTTTTGAGTTTTTTATAGTTAAGGCATAAAGATTATTCAAGGTATTAAAGAAAAAGTGAGGATTTATTTGTGATCGCAATAAGGATAATTCGGTTTTTGCTTTTTCAGCTTTTAAATTTTGTAACCATTTCCATTGCTCAAATGCCCAGACAAGAAACAAGATTGGTATTGGTAAAAAGAATATATAAATAGGAAAATCGTCCTTAATCTTTAGATAAGCTTCCAAATTTCCAGAAAAGAGTCTTAAATAGATGAAGTATAAAAATATTGGTACATAAATAAATGTTATCAATTTCCAATATTTTTTGATAAATGTAGGTACCAATATGTATGCAAATCCAAACCAAAAACCCATTAAAAGAATGAATGTAATTGGGTTATCTGGCATTCTCATATAAGAATCAATAGCCAATGCAATAAAGAAGAGAATAATTAAAATTACTATTCTTAATACCGTTCTTTTTTTTCTTTTTAAGTAGTTGTAATTATGAATTGGTATGGCAATTATTAATCCCCAAAATAGTGTAATAATAAGTACTTCAATTGGTTGATCATTTGGGATGTTTACATACTCTGTGTAGTCCAATAGGTAAAATATTGGAATAATAATTAACCCTATAAAAAAAGCTTTGTATTTTTTTAAAAACTCAATCATATACCAAAGCTACTAATGTTCTTGAGTTTTCACAATTATATTGATATACACAATAAAAAGTGTGATGAACCTAATTGTTTTTTGGTTGAACTTAGTTTTGATGTAAGTATGGTAATATGTATGATAAAAGGGGAGTTATACGTCATTTTTAATTTTAGAAGAATAGGAAACTCAACACATTTGTGATGTAATTTTTAAAGCATCACTTATGAATACATTAAAAATCAATAACCTAAGCAAAACTTATCCTAACGGAGTAAAAGCATTAAGCGGAATTAATTTGGAAATCACAAACGGCATGTTTGGTTTGTTAGGCGCAAATGGGGCAGGAAAGTCTTCTTTAATGAGAACCATTGCTTCTTTGCAAAAACCTACTTCTGGAACTATTTCATTCAATAATTCAAATATCATACAAAACCCAGAAGGTATTAGAAAACATTTAGGGTATTTACCACAAGAATTTGGAGTGTACCCAAAAATTTCTGCAGAAAAATTGCTAAACCACTTAGCCGTTTTAAAAGGAATCATTAATAAAAAACAGCGTAAAGAACAAGTTACTGCTTTATTACAACAAGTAAATCTATATCAACACAGAAAAAAGGCTGTTTATACATTTTCTGGTGGAATGCGTCAGCGATTTGGTATTGCACAAGCATTGTTAGCAAATCCGAAAATAATTATTGTAGATGAGCCTACAGCTGGTTTGGATCCAGAAGAAAGTAATCGATTTTTAAATTTATTAAGTGAAATAGGAGAGAATGTCATCGTCATCTTATCTACACACATTGTAGAAGATGTCAAAAATTTATGTCCGAAAATGGCAATACTTTCAAACGGAGAAATTATTTCCGAGGGGAATCCAACAGCTTTAGTGGCAAGTATAGAAGGTAAGATTTGGAGTAAGATTATTCCAAAAAAAGACATTGAAGCTTATAAAAAAACATTCAATCTTATTTCAACAAAGTTAGTTTCTGGGAATACACAAATAAGGGTATTATCGGACTCAAAACCAGAAGAAGATTTCAATTTAATTAAACCCAATTTAGAAGATTTTTATTTCGCTACACTTTTTAATAATCAATCTAAAAAGTCCTAAACTATGTTTAAACAATTATTTAATTTCGAAGTTTTTTATCAATTAAAGCAACGTGCATTCCCAATATTTGCCATTCTATTTTTAGCATTAGGAATATTTGTGGGAAGACAAGGATTTGCTCCAAAAGGAGTTGATTTTAATTCTGTTTATCAAGTATATTTTCATACAGGTCTTTTTACTTTAGGAAGTGTGTTCATAATCATGTTTTTCGCCATTAGTGCTATACTTAGAGATAAGCAATACAATATGGAGAGTTTAATTTTTAGTTCTTCAGTAAAAAAGAAGCATTATTTCTGGAGTAGATTTTTAGGAACATTTATTTTTAGTGTATTGGCATTTTCGCCTTTTTTGATAGGATATGTTTTTGGAAACTATTTTTCAAACTTAGATCCAGAACGATTAAGTGATTTTCAACTATTAACGTATTTACAACCTTGGTTGTACATTGTATTACCAAATATTTTTGTCTGTTCTACTATTGTATTTTCTGTAAGTACATTAACAAAAAACAGTACTGCAACTTATGTAAGTGCAGTATTTGTTTACATGTTGTATTTTGTGTGTTCCATTTTTTTAAATTCCCCATTATTAGCGCAATCTGTTCCGGCATCTCCAGAAAGTATGGCTATTGCTGCGGTTACTGATCTATTTGGTATTGCAGCATTTTTTGAGCAAACACAATATTGGACGCCTTTTCAGAAGAATACACAATTGTTATCATTTTCAGGTCTTTTTTTAATAAATAGGCTTGTTTGGATATTAATTTCTATAGGGATTTTATTAAGCACATACAGGGTATTTTCTTTTAGAAAAATCAATAAAAAAGCTAAGACAGAGAAAAAAGTAAAAAAGGACTCTACGCGGTTAGTATACTATAAACCATTACTGGCAATCTATAATTTTAAAGCACAACAATTAGCATTTTTATCCTTATTAAAATTAGAATTAAAAAACGTTTTTAAAAGCTTACCGTTTATTGCTGTCTTAATAATGTGGTTGTTTATTGTGTTTTCAGAATTATATTCAACAGTTGTAAGTGGAGGAGAATATGGAGTGAACACGTACCCTTTTACAAACCAATTGATAGATTTAATAGTTAACCCTTTAACTCTTTTTAGTTTAATCCTAATCATTTTCTATAGTTCAGAAATTGTATGGAAAGAACGTAGTTTAAACTTTAATTTAGTTGTAGATGCGTTACCAACAAAGAACAGTGTATTCTTTTTATCTAAGTTTTCTACAATACTATTGTTACCTGTTATTTTAATAACTACAGGAATTTTAATGTGTATTATATTTCAAGTAAGTTTAAACTATACAAATTTTGAATTTTATCTGTATGCCTCATTATATTATCATTATGGACTACAACTAGCTGTGTTTTCTATGATAGCCTTGTTTGTTAGCAGTTTGGCAAAAAACAAATATATGGGAATGGGAATGTTCGGTTTAATTGTACTGTTAAGTTTAAAATCTAATGTGTTAGGATTAGAACATCCTTTAACTAGTCTCGGATTTTTGCCTAGAGTTTCCTACTCAAATATGAATGGTTTTTATGGACGTTCAAATCTATTTAATCATTTAGCACTGTATTGGCTGGCTTTTGGGTTGTTATTAATTGCATTATCATTTAAAATATGGAATAGAGGTGAAGTAGCAAACTTTTCAGTTAAACTAAAATTACTTATAACGAATTGGTCCAAAATTCAAAAAATGAGCCTTTCATTTCTAATCATATCATTTATAGGTTTTGGAAGCCTGGTATTTTATAATATGAATATAGTGTCTGATTATGAAACCATTAGTGATAGATTAGATTTTAGAGAGCAATACGAAAGGCAATTCAAACAATTCGAAAGTTTAGAACGACCCTATCCAATATCAAGAAAAATAGAAGTTGCTATTTTCCCTAAAGAAAGACGTTATACAGTAAAGGCAAATTATATATTGAAAAATGGTAGTGAACAACCATTATCTGAAATATTTATAACAGAAAGAATTCCGTTAAAAACTATTACTATAGAAAATGCAACTTTAATTAAGCAGGATACTGATTTTGGTATTTATCGTTTCAAATTTAAAGAAGCACTACAACCTAATGATGCTGTTGTATACAATTTCGAATTGAAAAATGAAATAAAAGGATATGAAGAAAACAGGGCCATTGTAAGGAACGGAACTTATATTACACATAATGATTTTGAACCAATGCTCGGATATAGTCCTGGATTGGAAATAATAGATAGAGTAGAACGAGAGAAAAGAAATTTGCCCAAAAGAATAGAAGAAAACATATCGGATTCTCATATCGAATTAGAAGATTTTAAAAATGAAAGAATACATTTTGAAACTATAGTTTCAACTGATTCTGATCAGACAGCATTAAGTTCAGGGAATTTGATAAATAAATGGTCAGAGAATGATAGAAACTTCTATCATTACAAATCTAAAGAAAGAGTAATGCCTATGATCGCTTATTTTTCTGCTAAATACGTTTCAAAAAAAATAAATTATAAAGGAGTTTCGATTGAACAATATTTCGATGAAAATCACTCATTTAATATTGAAGAAATCGAACATAGCATAAAGCAGACCTTAGATTATTGCCAAGAAAATTTTGGGGCATATCAATTTGATCATGTACGCATTGCAGAATTACCATCGCACTGGTCTTTTGGTGGATTTGCACATCCAGGTGTTATAAGTATGGTTGAAGACAGATTGTATTTGTCAAATGTCAATAACCCAAATACCTTCAATTTGGTTGCCAAAAGAACTATTCATGAAGTTGGTCATCAGTGGTGGGGACACACATTATCTGCAAAACCAGTTGCAGGAGGTTCTTTATTTATAGAAGGATTTGCAAAATATACCGAAGCCGTTGTTATGGAAAAAATGTATGGAAAAAGAGCCATATATGAATTGAGTGAAAATGCTAGAAGTAGGTATTTTTTAGGAAGATCTTATGCGAGAGATATTGAGCCTCCAGTGTATAAAGTATTGGGTCAAAGTTATATTTCTTATGGAAAAGCATTAACAGTAATGTTGG
The DNA here is from genome assembly GCF_002846555.1 of Aquimarina sp. MAR_2010_214. Classification (NCBI taxonomy): domain Bacteria; kingdom Pseudomonadati; phylum Bacteroidota; class Flavobacteriia; order Flavobacteriales; family Flavobacteriaceae; genus Aquimarina; species Aquimarina sp. MAR_2010_214. The sequence continues at coordinate 3,907,651 of NZ_PJMS01000001.1, read as the reverse complement.
CATTAAGAGATTTAATTGGAGAGAAAAATGTAAATCTTGTTTTAAAAACGCTAACAGATAAACATAGAAATAGCAATAAATTAAAAGTAACATCTATTGATTTTTTAAAAGAAATTTATGCAGTAGCGCCAATAAAACAGCATAAGTTAATAAATGATTGGTTTAAAAAAGTAATCACTTACGACTTGGTTATTGACGATAGTTCGTATCAAGAATTAGCAAATGGTACTTATGAAGTTACTGTAAAAGTAAATGCCAAACGATTTGAAACTTTAGATACTGGAGAAATTAAACAGATTTCTATAAATGAACCGATCAAAATAGGAGTCTTTAATACACATCCATCTTCTGTTAGAGAAAATAACCAAATTTTACATTATCAGTCTTCAACAATTGATGATGAAATATCAGAAATTAAAATTATTGTGAAAGAAAAACCAGTATATATTGCGATAGATCCCTATGGGACAAGATCTGATGAGAATATTGTAGATAATATTTTCGAGTATTAAAGAATATTTTTTGTTTTATTTACAAAACTAATGCGAGAATAATTAACTATTTATTCTCGCTTTTTTAAATAATATGGTTGTTACCAAGCTTAAAAGCCATTTTGTATAATACAATAATGAAACAGTGCCTCATTATTAAAAAAAGTTTGGAGCAAGACGAGTTGATAAGATAACTTCATTAAACAATGTAAGTAGTAAGAGAGTCTAAAAAAAGAAGTAGCTTTAGACAAAGCGAAATAATCTAATAGATAGAGAAGCTAAAAAAGGTAACGAAGAAGGAGGTGACACTATTAAATATCAAAGGTTATACATTCGTATTAAAACTATAATGTATACCTAAAATAGGTATCAGCTACAATAAATTGAAAAAATATAGAATGAAACATTGTACAATAATATTGTTTTTTTTAATTAGTTTGAATTCCTTTTCTCAAGATTCAACCCTAATTAATAGTGTTATAAATCAACTTAATTTGGATAAGTCAAAGATTAAAAATGATTTGATTATTTCTAAAGCACTACCAAATAATGCCAAAGAAATAATTATCGTAATTCCAGAAATTGTAGATGAAGAAGAACACTATTTTGAACTCAACAGTTATATATTAATAGTAAATAATGAAACAGGAAAAATAATTAATACATACTTTGAGAGCTCTACAACAAATAATTGGGTTTCTGATGCAGTAGTATTGACGAAAATAACAATAGACACTGCTCCGTATAAAATTTCAGAAAAGAATCGAGCATTTGGAATAAGAGTTCATTATTACGGGATGTCTAAAGCTAACCCATATAGTAATACAACAATTTCCTTATTCATAAAGTCAAAGAATACTCTGAAAAGGATTTTAAAAAACTATGATGTAATGGATTATGGTGGTGAATGGGATACGGATTGTATTGGCGAATTCATTGATCACAAAAAAACACTCATTATAACGGCTAGTAAAACAAACAGTTATTACAATATTTTAGCAAAAAATAAAATTACTAAAACCAAAAATTATATAGATAAAAATAACGATTGCGACTCTATGGAAAAGGTTACAACCATGAAAACAGTATTAAAATATAATGGTGAAGAATATATAGAAAAGACTTTGCAATAAGTTATGAAAATAAAGAGAATACTGCCTGAATGCAATTAACTAGCACTATAATTTATCTAACATGAAAAAACAAATACTATTTCTGCTGTTTATAAATTTATTTTTAGGATTAAATGCTCAAAGTAATAATGATATACTAATCAATCAAACATTTATTTCTATGATTGGATCTGTATGTGAAGAAACTCCTGATGATAACCCTTGTGCAGGTTTAGAGATTTTTTTAATTCTAAATTTTAGTAAAAATAATGTTTCGATATTAGAAAAAGAAGTTTCTAGTTGTGGTGTAGAAAACATAAATTATACGTTAGATTATAAGTGGGAATTAATTCAAAATCATGAAATTAAAATATATAATAACCCAAAAGAAATCGCATATGATTTTTTAAAAAACCTAGTAATTAAAGTAGAAAACAAAAAAGTTATTGGGTATACAAAAAGAGGGGATAAAAAAACTGATAAATTTGAATTTAAGAAAATTGACATCAAATGAAAAGACATTACTCAACAAGAACTATGATATTTTTTTTCTTCTTGTAATAATGTGTATGTGTAACATCTTAATAGGGTGTGCTCAGAATAACGATGCTCTAACAGAAAGTTTGAAGTTATTGCAAAAGCCTCCAGAGTTTGAGTTTCCAATAGATAGTACTGGGTTTTCAAAAATTGTAACTCCGCAATTTGATTTAGCAAATGGGCATTCAAATATGTTTATTATTAATACTAAGAACATCCATTTTATAGATTTTAATAATGATGGAAACAAAGACATTATTTATCAAGATACACAGCATTATCAAACTACAATGTTATTCGTAAATGAAGACAATACTTTTATTGAAACATGGAGTAGTCCAGGGAAGTTAATGGAAGTAAAACAGGGAGAAGAAACTACTATTTATGTACTAAAAAGTGCTATCGGTTGTGATACCAATTCTGTACTAATGGAACTTAGTATTCATAGTGATAATACTATTACTGAAAGCCTAATATCTCATCATTATAAAACGGCAATTACAAGTATGGATGCAATATTTGAACAGAAAAAAATATCAGGGATATTACGAACACAACCCGTTTTGAATAATCAAGAGAAAAAAGATCCTTGTACCGGAGATTTGAAAAACGGTAATCAAGTAAGAACAATAGAAAATAAAGCAGTTACGGTAATTAAAAAACAAAAAGATTGGCTTTTAGTGATATACAAGGAAAAAGATAGGAGTATTATTAGTTGGATTAAAAATTAAGGCTAAGTTCTAATTAGAATATGTTTTATCTTTACTTTATAAAAACGGAGAAATGATACCAGAAGATTTTAGAGATTTTTTCATTAGTTCATCGGCTTTGGTTCAATCAGAAATTGTTTCCACATTATTGGAGATCTCTACTGAGGGTTCAGCCCTGATTGATAGCAATCAGAGTAAAGCCATAAGCTGTCCTCATTGTAAGTGCAATAAAATTAAGGCTAATGGTAAGCTCAAAGGAGTACAGCGCTATGTTTGTAATACTTGTCATAAAAACTTTAGTGAAACTACCGGTAAGTTCTGGTACAACCTCAAGAAGAAAGACAAAGTTAATCGTTATTTATTCTGTTTACTCTCTGGATATAGTATTCGCAAGAGTGCCAAAGAAACAGGGATTTCTATTCAGACTTCTTTTGATTGGAGGCACAAATTACTTGTCTCCTTTGGGAGCGTAAGTGTGGATGAATTCCAAGGAATCCTAGAGAGTGATGATCTTTTCTTTGCTTACTCTGAAAAAGGGAATCGAAATTTGGATCGTCCTGCTAGAAAACGTGGCGCAAAGGCAAGTAAAGCTGGTCTCAGTAATGAAAAAGTAGCTGTGATAGCCAGTTGTGACCGATCAGGGAACAAAGATTTCAAAGTAGCTACCAGAGGTCGCATTAGTAAAAGTGACTTGGAGACTATATTACAAGGGAAGTTGGCTAAAGTAGAAACCCTTTGTAGCGACAGTCACAGAAGCTATACTGCATTTGCAAAAGACAAGAAGGTAGCACACAAAAAATTTAATGCTTCGAAGGGTCAAAGAGCTGTTGACAAAATATATCACGTACAAAATGTGAATAATATGGATATGCGTCTAAGGAAATTTATGGAGCCCTTCAATGGAGTGGCAACAAAATACCTTCAGAATTATCTGAATTGGTTTTTAGTCTTAGAAAAAATAAAAAATTCAACCAGTAAAATGGCAACCGTAGCAGCTATAGCCTTTGCTTCCAATACTGCCTGGATGGAATTTAAAAACATAGTAGTAAATAATATGCTTTTTAGAACTTAGCCAAAATTAATTGTAGTTGGAAGAAAATAGCTCTAATAAATTTTTAACCGGGCTAATGCGTATTCCAGGATCAAATATCCTTGCTATCTTACACGACGACTTGTCTTCCGAATTTTGCTATAGAAATAGCTATAAGTACAGTAAAACGACCTTTTCGTAGGTTATAAAACTAAAATAATGATAAGAAAAAAAAGAATAATACCATTTATCTATTTTCTAATGGTAAAGATCATCTTAGTTTCTTGCGTAGATTATGGTAATAAAACAAATACAATTCTTAATCATAGTATAACAGATACTCAAAAAAAAGAAGAGGCTAATTCTGAAAATTTTGATTTCAATGACATTTCAAATATCAAATTAACCTTATCGAGAGGAGCCTTTCATTGGGATTCATTTCAGTTAATTGGAAATAAACTTACCTATTTGCCTTCTAAAGAAAATGATTTTGAAGGGTATCCAGAATATCAAAAAAAATCTAAAGTGATTTTAAGTGATAGTATTGTTAAGTCTTTGATTAAGGAAATTGTAGAAAATGATATATTGCAATTGGATACTTACTACGATAATATGACTTCCTGTGGTAGTATGCTTGAAGTGGTAATCAAAATCAATACTATAGAAAAGAAAATATCTTGTAAGGATTTTGAAAAAGGCTGTCCTGAAATACTAACTAATTTAGAAAAAAAATTAATTGCATTGCATGGTAAGAATCTAAAGAGAATATTTCTCCCAGGATAGAAGATAACTATTAATGATAAGTTGAATGAGCAGGAGAGAAGTGGAATATGTGAAATAGAAATTAACTACTTTATAATTTTGCTAAAACTTCCAATTTTTCAAAAACAATAACCTTATACATAGCACTCACAGGGACTTTATTATTTTCAATTAATAAATATGTTTTGGTTGCCTTTGTAACTCTATCCAAATTAGAAATATATGATTTATGTGTGCGTTGGAAATTCTTAGATAATAATGTAGTCATATTAGTAAGTGTTTCGGAGATCAGGTACATTCTTGAATCGGTAAAGATTTTCAAATAATTTCCAAAACTCTGAATGTACAGGATTGATTTAAATGAAATATTAACAGGCATTCCATCATGTTTTATTTGAAGTTCTTCATTTCCACTATTTTTTTTAGGTTCTATTATTTTTGAAGCTGAAACTTTGTTTATTGCTTTCAAAAAACGTTCAATTTTTACAGGTTTCAATAAATAATCTACAACACCATAATTATAACTTTCTAATGCATACTCAGAATAAGCAGTAGTTAAAATAACTTTAGGTGGGTTTATCATAGAACGCAAAATTTCCATTCCATTAAGTTCTGGCATTTCTATATCTAGAAAGATGAGATCAACTTCATTTTGCTGAGTGAAATTGACAAATTCAAGTGGATTCCCTGTACTTAATACTAATTCAAAGTTGTCAATTTTAGAACAATAATCTTCTAACACTTTACGTGCTAGTATTTCATCATCTACGATACCAATTTTAATCATTAATTGTTCTTTTTAGTATTGAAACTGCTAAATCAATAGATAAATTTACACGATATAGTTTTTCCATATCATTAATTTCTAATACGTGAGAATTAGGATATAATAGATTTAAACGTCTTCTCACATTTTCAAGACCCATTCCTTCTCTTTTCGATGCAGTAACCATACGAGGCTTTGAATTAACTACACAAAAATGAAGGGTAGTGTTTTTTATAGAGGCAGAAATATCAATTGTACTCTGTTCATTCGTACTTTGAGCACCATGTTTAACAGCATTTTCAACAAATGGGATGAGTAGCATTGGAGCAATCCTTAACTCTAATAAATTTCCGCTAATTAAGAATTCAATAGTACAACGTTTACTTAGTCTTTTTTCTTCAAGTAACAAATAATTTTCTATAAACTCCAACTCTTCTTTTAATAAAACGGTGTTTTTTTTAGAACTTTCTAATTGATACCTCATTAATTCTGAAAGCTGCATTACAACATCAGGAGTTTCTGGCGATTGCTGTCTAGCTAGTGAATAAATACTATTTAATGAATTAAACAAAAAATGAGGATTTACCTGCTCTTTTAAATAGGTAAGCTCCATTTCTTTTTGCAATTTTTCTTTCTCCTCATTTTCTTTTTGGATGATCGTGTTTCTTCTTAAGAAAAAAACAGCCATACCAGCTCCTGTTGTATAAAGAAGAAAGAAGAATATTTTAGAAGTGCCAGACCAACTATTTGTTCTTAAGTAGGAAAAAATAAGTAAACTCCCTATGAGTAGTATCCCATATATAAAGTATCGTTTCTTATCTAGGAAAAAAGGAATAAGAATAAAATGATTTACCCAAATGAAACCCATAATCATAAAAGTATAATTAAGTCCATGTGCGTAAAATAAATAATTAGTCTCAAAATTATCTTTAAAAAACAAATTACTCAATGTTTCAAGCATAAAAACTAGCAAGAAAGCTCCCGTATTAATTAGTATGGTGTTTTTTATGGACCTATTAAACATATATGTTTTTCTTAAATGGGTATAAAGATACTATCTATACCCAGCAGTTGCTATAATTTCTTACAAAAGCTATATATCAATGATGAAATGATTTTGTCATTTAACTTTTGCATTTATCATGTTTATGTTGTTAAACATAAGTTATACGATAATTTAGTATCGCAAGTAATAAAAATAAAGCAAATATGAAAATTACTAAATTATTAATATTAGTATGTACTATAGCGTTAAATACTGTCTTTGCTCAAGAAAAGGCAGAAAACGATCCTGATAAACCAGTAGTTACCTTAGGCGAAATATCTTTACTTCAGTCAAAAGAGTTAAACAAAACCATTCCACTATCAATCCATTTACCTGAGAACTACGATAGCTCCAAGAAAAGCTATCCCGTGCTGTATATGTTGGGCTCAGATTACCGAGCTCGGTTCGCCATGTTAGCTTCTACACTAGACTACATGGGCGAAGGACAAATTCCTGAGATGATACTTATTGGAATAGATTTACCCGAAGGAAATAGTATTTTGTTGCCAACAAGGAAAAATCAAGACACAACAATTCCGGATAATCATATTAACTTTTTTGAGACAGAGCTGATACCGCACGTTGATAATAACTACCGGACTGCTCCATTCAACATACTTTATGGTGCTTCTAATAGTGGTTTTTTCACTGTTTACATGTTGCTCAACAAGCCCCTTTTATTTAATAGTTACTTCGCAAGCAGCCCATCAATTATGCACATACCAAAAGTGCTTCAACAAAAAATAAAAACTGGTCCGTTAAAAACGCTTTCGAAAAACAGATCGCTACACATCATTTACAGCGATGATGAGGGATTAACAAATCACGTTTCTGAATTCACTCGTGTTGTAGAGGATCATAAACCAGACAGTTTTACTTATAAAGTGGATGAATTGGTGAACCAGGGTCATGTACCAGCGATGGATTTTACACTGTTTCTTCTCGCGCTATACCCTGACTTCAATCCCTTCAATCCCAGTGAAAATCTGGAATCGTTGGATAAAGTAACACAACATTTCGATAGGTTATCAAAACGATACGGGTATGAAATCAAGACACCTATATCGGTCATATTTAACCTTGGTTTTCACACGATACTAAGTAAGGATTTAATTGCCGCAGAAGAAATCTTTCAATATTCCTTAGAAGTGTATCCTGAAGGGAAGGAATCTTATCTCGGAATGGGTCTTGTACGCAAAGCTCAAGGTCAGCTAGAAAATGCTAGGGTCATGCTCGAAAAAGCACTGACAATTGATCCGGATTTTTCACTTGCTAAAAGGTGGCTGCAAAGACTAAAAAATTAAAATCTGGATGTACTCATCAAAGACTTACTGGGTGAGCACTCAAGTTTTTAAACACCTCAGAACCGAAGAATATCTATAAAAGCATCAAACTCCTTAACGACTGAACATAAATGAAATCAAAAGAAGAATTTCTTAAAAAAGTATTAGTAATAAAAAAAAGTGTCACAATCTTCCTCCTCATAATTTTTTTTCAATCATGTGCAGAAGGATCAAATACTGATACTACAATTGATTTAATTAAAGAAGTAGAAACCGGCCTCACAACTCGGGTACACATAGCCGGGGATTCAACATGGTCTATAGAAGAACGTATGAAACACTATGGAATACCAGGTGTTAGTATTGCAGTCATACATAATGGTAAAATTGCCTGGGCAAAAGGATACGGTATAATGGATAAGGAAAGTAAAGCTCCTGTGACTGAGCAAACAATTTTCCAAGCATCACTACTTGGCATGCCCCTAACTGCGTATGGTGCATTACGTCTTGTAGAACAAAATAAAGTTACCTTAAATGAAAATATTAACAGCTATTTAAAATCCTGGAAATTGCCTGATAATGAATTTACCAAAGAAAAGAAAGCCACAATAAAAAATCTTTTAAATCATTCTGCTGGAATAAACCTTCATGGTATACCAGGGTATAGTACAGACTCACCTGTACCAACACTTGTAGAGATTTTAAACGGAACTCCTCCAGCCAAAAACGGTCCAATCTTAGTAAATATAGAACCTGATGAAAGAATTTATGTTTCAGCTGGCGGCTATGCCATCATTCAACAAATGATGATAGATGTTGAGGGCAAAAAATTCCCAGAGCTTATGAATGAATTAGTGATGCAACCTTTAGAAATGAACAATAGTACTTTTAATCAACCTCTTACTACAAAACACTTAGCGATGGCAGCAACAGGTTATTTGAAAGATGGCTCTATGGTAAAAGGTAAAAGACATACTTATCCAGGAATGGCTTCAAACGGATTATGGTCAAATGCAGAGGGCCTTGCGAAATTTGTAATCAACATACAGCAAACCTTAAGAGATAATAGTAACAAAGGATTATCAAAAGATATGACTGCATTAATGCTTACACCATATGGGGTAAATAGTTATTATAGTCGACAATTTAAGTATGGGCTAGGATTTGGTATTATGAACAAAAAAGATGAAATCTACTTTAGACATTGGGGATGGAATAGGGTTTTTTTTGGTCAGATAGCGGCTCATAGAGACAAAGACTTTGGTGTGGTTGTGTTAACCAATAGCACTTATCCAGCATTTAATGATGAACTGATTCGTTCTGTTGCCCTTGCTTATGAATGGGATAATTATGTTCCAGTACATAAAAAAATAGAAGTTGAACAGTCTTTAGTTGATAAAATTACTGGTAGATACATGTCCAATGGTAGGATTGTTGAAGTTTTCCATAAGGATAATCAACTGTTTTATAAAAATATCCTTGACCTAGAAGCAGAAGAACTCATCAAAATCTCGGATAGTAGTTTTGTTAGAAGAAATTCTAGTCGACTTATGCAATTCAAGCCAAATTCTGAAAACGAAGCGCTCAATTTACTTTACCTGAATAGAAACGATGGAACCATAACTTCAACTTTTGTTAAGATGGATACTGATAAAAAAGAACCTGTAGAATTCCTTCTTGAAGGTGACTTTGACAAAGCACTTAATGCATATATGGCCTTAAAAGAACATGATCCCACTTATCTTACTGTTACTGAAGACTACTTAAACGATCTAGGCTATGATTTTTTCCATGAGGATAGAATGAAATTATCACAAGATGTTTTCAAAGTGAATATGATGCTCTATCCCGATAGTTATAAAGTATACGATAGTTATGCAGAAGCCTGTGCAAAAATTGGAGAAATTGATATGGCAATTTTAAATTATACTAAATCACTTGAATTAAATCCTCAAAATAACAATACCAGACAGAAAATTAAGGAATTACAAAAAAGTGAATAAGATGAATTTTCATCAAACTTAATAGTGCTAACCGCTATCAAGCATTTATAAATAATAAAAATCATGAAAAACAAAACAGGACTACTACTTTTAATTCTTCTTGTACTAACACATAGTAGCTTTGCCCAACAAATTGATAGTCAGGCACCAGAGGCTACAGCTGCCGAAGCCAGACTCTCATTCAGAGATATTCCTGATCTTAAAAAGGCCTTTATCGATGTAGCGCCAACCGATAGAAAAGACGGTATCCTTGTTGGTAAATTAGGCATAGATGGTGGTAATAAAGCGATGATTCTTACTCTAGCGCAAGAGATCGCCGACAGTATGCATGGTCTCTACGATAGCATGCTTATTACCCACAAAGGTAAGCTCTTATTTGAATCGTACTACAAGCGCGGTCGCGTCAATCTGGCCGGCGACCAAGCGTCAGCGGCTAAAGCCTACACCAGTTTGGCACTGGGCCGTGCTATCCAGTTGGGATATCTAACAATGGCCGATCTGGACAAACCCCTGGTTAGTTTTCTCAAAGACCTGGATCCAACAAAATTTATTGAGGGCGCAGAAAAAATAACGCTCCATAAGGCATTGACCATGCGTGGGGGGCTTCGCATCAGTGAAGAACAGAGAAGAGAATTCAAGAAAAACCCAAGTAAGTTAAAAGGGCAAGGACTAGTTCAGGTCCTTCTTGAACATAGCGAACCTATTACCTTAGCGTCTCAGAGTTATTCATATGGCAACTTCAATCCAACCTTGGTGATGCAAGTCATTGAGGCCGTCGTGCCAGGTACCGCCCAGGATTTCATCAAAAATGAACTTCTTGGTAAAATGGGCATCACGAATTATAGCTGGCGAATTGGCGTTAGTGGCCTTCCTGAAGCTGGTTGGCGCGTGAGCATGACATCGCGAGATATGATCAAGTGGGGAATTTTGACTATTAATAAAGGTAAATGGAATGGCGAACAACTGATTTCAGCAAAATTTTTAGCTAATGCAACCAGTAACATTATTAAACCTACTGAAGATTGGCAATCCGACAGCTTTAATTATGGCTATTTTTTCTATCAAACGAATATAAAAGTCGGTGATAAAAGCTATGATACCAATTTCGCTTGGGGTGGTGGCGGACAATATATTATCACTGTTGATGAACTTGACTTAGTTGTTGTGATTACTGGTCATGATAGGGAAGATACTATAATGACTCAGGTTTCAAAAATCATCCTACCTGCGTTTGTTAAAGGTCAATCCTCAGTTTTAGAAAGCCCCTATCTAGGTCAAAAACCACCGGGTTTAATTCCTGAACCTTTTGCTCCCGGTATAGTTACGACAGAGGGGTGGGAAGTGAGTGGTGTCTTCACATCAGATATGAAGGAGTTCTATTTTATTAGGAATAATGAAGAAACTAAAGAACAAGAACTTGTTGTTTTTCAATATCAAAATAACGAGTGGCAGGAGTCTGTTGTATCGCCCAGAGTGGGAACTCCCTTTATTTCACCTGATGGCAAGACCATGCATTTAGGAAGAAGATATAGGGAGCGTACCGAAGCAGGAGGTTGGTCAGAGTTAAAAAAACTTGGTTCCTCTTTCGAGGAGATAGAGATCATGCGCCTTACGGAGTCATCAAAAGGAACCTATGTTTTTGATGAGATAGGCATGCCAGACGGAGATGGCGTTATTCGTTATTCACGATTAATAGATGGGAAACATGAAAAACCTAGGTCTTTTGGTGCAGCCATTAACACAGGAAGAATGAATGCTCACCCTTTCGTCGCACCAGATGAATCCTATTTGATATGGGATGGCAGAAGAGAGAGTGGATATGGTAATTCTGATATCTATATTAGCTTTAAACAGCAAGATGGCTCATGGGGTAAAGCTATTAACATGGGAGATAAAGTAAATACCAAGGGTTGGGAAGCGGTTGCCTGCGTGACACCAGATGGTAAATACCTCTTCTTTAATAGGAATATGACCCCAGGCAATTACGACAATGTAGATATATTCTGGGTAGATGCTCAGATTATTGAGACGCTCAGACCCAAAAAATAATCTGAAAATACATCATTCTATCGCTATAATATTCTTTTTAAACAATACTGTAGAAACCAAAGTCATTCCCAAACCAATAGCTAATAGAATTCCCATTTTAGGAAGAATAGTTATGAAAGGTAATTGTCTCCAGAAAATATCAAAGAAACCTTCAATCCCCCAATAATTCACACTAATTACTGCAATGTTTTGCATAAATTCTGGCATCATGCTAATCGGAATCATACTTCCTCCAATTGCTGACATTAGAATGATAATAATGGTACTCATTCCTTGTAATTGTTGACGTGTTTTTACCGTAGATACTAAGAAAACTCCAAAACTAGAAACTGCAAACGAGATGCATAAAATTAATACTACTAATGAGATTGCATCCATAAAAATAGGTAGTCCGAATGCCAACCAGGCAAAGACAAACATGGTAGTTAATTGTAAAATAGAAACTACCATGGCTGTTCCCATTTTTGCTAATAAAATGTCCAATGGTTTTACAGGGGCAATTAACAAACGTTTTAAAGTACCTGCGTCTTTTTCATCTAACAATCCACCGCCAATAGCTGCGATACTAAACAACAACATCATAATTGCTGTTCCTCCTACAGCTTGTACCAAACCAGGATGGGCCTTGGTAGAACTCTCTTTGATTAACGAAGTAGTTTTTAGTTTTACATTGTTAATCACATCTACTTTTCCTAAATGATATTTAAACCCTTCTTTTAAAACGGTATGTACAATTCGCATCTGTAAATCTCTCGCTGCGTCATATTTTAATTCTATAGGCAAGTCTGTATCAGCAGTGACAGCATCTGAAAATCCTTTTTCAAAAATTAAAGCAGCTACATTTTTCCCTTTTCTAATAAGGTCTAAGGCGTTGTCTTCTTCAGAAGCAATCAAACGAATGGTCTGCATGCTATTCAATTTTGCAATCAATTCTTGAGAAGCCGTTGTAGCATCTTTATCTACTACCAAAACACCTAAAGGTTTTGGAGCACTTTTCTTTTTTGCTACTCCACCAAATGCAAATGCAAATAGTGTAATCATAATAATAGGCAATAAAAAGGTTATCAGGACTCCTTTTTTGTCTGAGAAATACAATCTTAGGTCTTTTTTTAAAATAGTAACTATCATGATGGTTGATTTTGTAATGGATTGATGTTTATTAATCTCTTAACTGTTTTCCTGTGAGGTTTAAAAAGATTGCTTCTAAGTTTACTTTGTTCAGTTGTATGTCTTTGATGCTTAATTGCAATTCATTACACGCTGTAATCACTTTAGAAAGCTCTTTCACAGTAATTTCTACCAACAATTTGTTTTTGTTTTGTGTCATTGTATAGGAAAGTAGTTTTCTAAGTTGATCTACATTGCTTTCAGAAAGGAAATTAAATTCGAACTGAATGCTTTCTTTTGTCTGTACCAATTCTTTTAGCTGAGATTGTGTTCCTTGTGCGATGATTTTTCCAGAATCTATAATCGCAATTCGATCACACAAACGCTCTACTTCTTCCATATAATGTGTAGTATAGACAATGGTCATTCCCTGTTTATTCAAGGTTTCGATAACTTCAAAAATGTGATTTCTACTTTGCGGATCGATTCCTACAGTTGGCTCGTCCATAAACAGTACTTTAGGGTTATGTAGCAATGCCGCAGCAATATTGATTCTACGTTTCATTCCTCCTGAATAGGTTTTGATCAAATCATTCTTCCGATCTAACAATCCGATCAATTCTAGGGTGGTATGGATTCTTTCTTTTAGTGTTTTGGAAGGAATTCCATATAAATTACCCCAGAACAGCAAGTTCTTATGCGCAGAAAGGTCTTCGTATAAGGATATCTCCTGAGGTACAACACCAATCAAATGTTTACATTCTTTAGCATTTTCATTACTGTTTTTACCATCAATATGAATAGTTCCTGCATCACTTTTTAAAATAGTACTCATCATATTCAATGTGGTAGATTTTCCAGCACCATTGGGACCTAAAAACCCGAAGATTTCCCCTTTTTTAATGGTAAAACTAATATCGTTTACTGCTTGTATATTTTGAAATGATTTGGAAAGGTTTTGTACTTGAATCATAGATCGTTTTGCTTATTGATTATTCAAATGTCGTGAACACATTACTATCTATAAAAATGATGTTACCGAATTGTATTTTTTTTAGGATGAATTGGACTTTACTTTAGTACGACATAATATTGAAGATTGAGAATCTTTGAAATTGATGAGTGATTTATGTAGTTGAAAAAATATCAACTATAATTTCAAAAAGATTCAATTAGCTTTTGGAGAAAGTTTTCATAGCGTCACTAATTTTGATAGAAATGCCATAACTATGAAAACAACTATGCTTTTATCAATATCTAGAGTATTCTTTTTTCTCATCACTAGTATTTCATTTTCGCAAAACAAACAATTAAAAGAACATATACTTTTTTATAGTTCTTTTGACGGAAAACTAGCAGCAGATGTATCTGTTGGCGATGCAATGATGTATACAGCTGAGAATTATAAAAAAGCAGCAAACGCCAAACCTGGATTACACAGCGCTAATGTTGTTTTAGCTAAAAATAAAGGCCTTGCAGGTGATGCGCTTCACTTTAAAAAGGCAAACACTTCTGCTATTTTTTATAAGGCTTATAAAAATGTTGGGTACGGTAGTAAATCATGGAGCGGTACCGTATCATTTTGGTTACAATTAGATCCTAACAAAGACTTAGCACCAGGCTATTGCGACCCAATATGTATTACAGATGTTAGATACAATGATGCCGCCTTATGGGTAGATTTCACAGATCATGATCCAAGAAAATTTAGATTAGGTGCTATGGGAGATTTAGAAGTTTGGAATCCAGAAAACAAAAACGATGAGGCTAAGTGGGAAAAACGCACAGTTATAGTAGAGCAACCTCCTTTTGAGAAAGGGAAATGGACACACATTGCTATTACTTTTTCAAAAGTAAATACAACAAAACCCGCATTCAAATTATACATAAATGGTGAACTCAAGGGGAGCATAAAAGATATTAGTGATCCTTTTACGTGGGAAGCAGAAAAAGGGAAAATTATGCTGGGTTTAGGCTATATTGGATTGATGGATGAGCTTGCCGTTTTTGATAAGCCACTAGATCTTAAAGAAGTGAAATCTGTTTTTGAACTAAAAAATGGTATAAAAACTTTATTCAAATAATGTAGAATAACATTAATATCGGGCGTGATGCATCTGAATTCATATTGTCATTAAAACAATATTCTTATAAATCTCGCACTATTTTTTATTTGGCCATAGATATTGATATTTTGATTATTCGTGTATTAAACCAAAGTATGGATTCTGAAACTAATTTATAGTTATGGGTTTTTCTCTAAGGGCCTGCAATAAAACTGGGGTTTTTTATACATATTTCACCAACGAAATCAATGTAAAACACCTTCTTCTTCTAATTTATCTAAAACACAATACATAGTTGTTTTATTAAATTTAGAATCTAAAATTCTATCTAAGTAATAACAGAAATGATTTCTAAAGAACTGTTATTGTTGGACTCATTAATAAAACCTATTACTGATTTTGTTTTTCTGTCACCTCCATAAAACAAATATAAAGCAACAAGGTTGCATTAATGAATATTCTCTTTATATTTGCAACTTTGTCGTATTAATAATCTTTTAATGATATTCACAAATCAAAAACCAGATAATTTAGGAGCTATCGCAAGTACACTTTGTCTTGTGCATTGTATTGCTACGCCATTTATTTTTATAGCACAAAGTTGTTCAATAACCTGTTGTGATGTAACACCAAATTGGTGGAAATTTATGGATTCTGTTTTCTTAGTAATTTCTTTTTTAGCTATTTATCGTTCTACACAAACAACAGCTAGTAATTGGATGAAACCTTCTTTATGGTTAAGCTGGTTTCTATTATTTCTAATAATAGTAAACGAAAAAACTGCATGGTTTCCTTTAAATGAAAACCTAATATATTTTCCAGCACTAACATTAATAGTATTACACCTATATAATAAAAAATATTGCCAATGCAATACGACTAAATGCTGTACAAATGAAGGATAAAGAGCAAATTCAAATATTAGGAGATAATCATATTTCAACAAGTATAAAAACACCTTTACGTGCAGATGCATTCGAAAAGTCTGATGATGAAAAAATAAAAAATATTCAACATCATTTTAAAATGATAATGCATGAAATGGGTTTAGATTTAACAGATGATAGTTTATCTGGAACTCCTTATCGTGTTGCAAAAATGTATGTAAAAGAACTGTTCTATGGATTGAATCCATTGAATAAACCAAAGCTTTCGACATTTGAAAATAAGTATGGTTATAAAAAAATGTTGGTTGAACAGAATATCACAATAGATTCTGCTTGCGAACATCATTTTTTACCAATAATTGGGCATGCTCATGTAGCATATATACCTAAAGATAAGGTGATTGGTTTGTCAAAAATTAATCGTTTAGTCAATTATTACGCACGTCGTCCACAGGTTCAAGAAAGGTTGGTTCTTCAAATTTTGAATGATTTACAACATGTTTTGGATACAAAAGATGTTATTGTCTCGGTAACAGCAAAACACCTTTGTGTATCCTCAAGAGGCATTAAAGATCAAAGTAGCTTCACTACGACTTTAGAATATGGAGGCTGTTTTTCAGAAACTGCAATTCGTAATGAATTTTTGAAAATAATAACACAATAAAAATCATAAAACTCATAAAAATGATAACTAAAAAACAAGTATTAGAGGCTCAAAATAATTGGGGTAATGGTGTAGTAAAAATAGGTGCTCTTAAAGACAATAGGGCTGAATGTGAAAAATTTGCGGACGAATTTCTTGATACAGCTTACGCTTTTGAAGCAGAGTCGGTTTCATTTAAACCAACCAAATGCGAAATAGAACAGTTTAGACCAACTAAACCAGAGGCATTATCCTATTTCATAGCAGGAGATAATCGTGCATGTAAAGAAGATAAAGGCTTTGCTATTCAACCTTGGACAAAGGTAAGGTTTGAAAATTCAAATCTCATTTTAGAAGAAAATCGTGCCATTGCGATGGGAAATTACTTTTTTACCGATTTAGGTGGTAATGAAGCAAAAGTTGAATATACATTTGGCTATAAATTAATTAATGGAGAGCTGAAAATTGATGTACATCATTCTTCATTCCCTTATAATCCAAATGCATAAATAAGTCTAATGCAAAAATGTTTTTTCCTTATTTGTCCTACAGATTGTTTAGAACATACCATTAACAAAACATTTAAGTATGAGAATTATTTTTATACTTCACTTGGTAATTCTTTTATCTATGACAGCAAAACAATAGCGTACATAAAGCAAATTATTAAAAAACATAATATTAAAGAAATTTATTTTGTGCTTTCTATGGATAACAAAATTGTTTTAGATGCATTAGGAAATGATGAATTTTCTAACATTGGAGCATTACATAATTTCTATAATGAAATTAGAATTCAAAAGGAACGTTCAAAAATATCATTTCAAAGAGGCAATCGTCAATTTCGAGTTTTTTCCTATTATTTAAATGAAAAAATCAAAGAATTGGAATTACAATTAGCTAATTTATCAAATCAACCTATTAAAATAGGTGGTAAAATATATAATAGAGATCAGGGTGTATTCACTACTATTTATTCTGATTTAGTTTGTTTAGACAAGTATCATTTAAATTAAAAAGTAGGAGTCACTAATTTGTTCTGGAGTAAGTTTATTGAAATAAGAACATTATGGAGTATAATCGAAGAAAATTTATTTCCTTTATAGGGAAAGCCGGTTTAGGGGGTGTTATCATGCCTCAATTTTTAATAAATTGTGGCAATACAACTACACCAACAAGTGGTTTTAGTACAATTTCTAAAGAAAGACTTCATGAGCTAAAAAAGCTTGTTTTAGAAGACTTAGTTCCTTCTGATGAAGATGATTTATTATTAGTCAATGGATTAGACTATCATACCATCATAAAATGGGGTGATGAAATTAGTGATACAGACACTTTTGGGTTTAATAACGATTTTACCTGTTTTATTCCTTTTGATGATAACAACCCAAAAGACGGCTTGTTATGGGTAAACCACGAATATGTAAACCCGCTTTTTGTTTCTGATTTTAATCGTGGAGATTATGACAATCCATCAGAACACAGAACCATTGCACAAGTTGATAAAGAGATGTATAATGTTGGTGGAAGTATTGTAAGAATTAAAGAAGAAAATGGTCGTTGGAAAATGGTTAAAAACGATTCTCATAACAGACGTATTACAGCAAAAACCCCAATACAAATAAATTGGGATACTCCCATTAAAGGAAAAACGACTTTAATAGGAACACATAGTAATTGTTCAGGTGGTATTACACCTTGGAAAACCTTTTTGACCTGCGAAGAGAATTATGATAGTTTTTATGGCGAAACTGAATATGATGAAGCAAATGTACCCAGTCACAGACCAAGTAGCGAAGGTTGGGAGAAATTTTATAATTATCCACCAGAACATTATGGTTGGGTGATTGAAGTGAATCCAAAAGATGGAACTGCACAAAAACATATTGCTCTTGGAAGGTTTGCTCACGAATGTTGTACGTTATATGAACTTGAAGATAAGCGAGTAGTTGCTTATACTGGTGACGATAAAAATAATGAACACTTATATAAATTTATTTCCTCTAAACCAAGTTCTTTAAAGGAAGGAACACTTTATGTGGCAGATACTATTAATGGAAAATGGCTAGCCTTGGATTGGGAGAATCAACCCATTTTAAAGAATAGATTCAAAGACCAAACTGAAGTGTTGATTAGAGCACGAGAAGCTGCAAAATTGCTAGGTGCTACAGAACTAAATAGACCAGAGGATATTGAAATAGATCCTATTACTGGAAATATATTTGTAACGCTAACGAACAATATAAGTAAAGATGATTTTCATGGTTCTATTTTAAAAATTGAAGAAGATAATTTAGCTTTTGATGCACTAACCTTTAAGGCTTCTACTTATAAAGCAGGAGGAGAAGCAAATGGTTTTTCTTGTCCAGATAATTTAGCATTCGATTTATCAGGGAATCTTTGGATGACTTCAGATATTTCTGGAAGTTCTATGAATAGAGAAGATAAACCTTATATGCCTTTTAAAAACAATAGTCTATTTGTAATTCCACGGTATGGCAAAGATTCAGGTAAGGTAATTCGGGTTGCTTCTGCACCAAAAGATGCAGAATTTACCGGTCCTTGGTTTTCTCCAGACGGGAAAACACTATTTTTAAGTGTTCAACACCCAGGAGAGCAAACTAAAGATCTGAATAACCCCACCAGTAAATGGCCTTTTGATGAAGATAATATTCCAAAACCTGCAGTTGTTGCTATTACAGGAGATTTAATTGAAAAAATGAATACACTAAATCAAATTGAACCTAATATTAACTAATAGAAGAAGGTCTGCAAAATATAAATGGAGTATAAGTCAATCTATTTTGGATTTGAATTCTAAAAAAAATTATTGTTTATTCTCCAGAAAACATAACACCTAAAATGCTTAGTTCGACTGTTTAAAAGTTAACAGAACAGATACTTTGTAAATAGGGTAGAAGATTAGAAAAATATACTTCTTCTAAGCAAATCTGGATAACTTTAAACATATACAAAGAAAATAAATATGCTAGCAGTCAAAATAGGAATCATAACTGTAAGTGACAGAGCAAGTGCTGGAGTTTATGAAGACATAAGTGGAAAAGCAATCATAGATACTTTAAATGAATATTTAATTTCAACTTGGGAAAAGATATATGAAGTAGTTCCAGATGAACAAGAGGTTATTGAAAAAACCATCATTAACATGGTGGATAATCAAAATTGCTGTTTGGTTATTACAACTGGTGGTACAGGCCCTGCTAAAAGGGATGTTACACCTGAGGCCACCGAGGCTGTATGTGATCGCTTGATGCCAGGTTTTGGAGAGCTCATGAGAGCTGAATCATTAAAATATGTGCCTACTGCTATTCTTTCAAGACAAACTGCTGGTCTTAGGAAAAATAGCTTAATTATTAATCTACCAGGAAAACCAAAATCAATAAAAGAATGTTTAGATGCTGTTTTTCCTGCTGTACCATATTGTATAGATCTTATGGAAGGCCCTTTCTTAGAATGTAATGAAGATGTTGTAAAGCCTTTCAGGCCAAAGAAAAAATAAAAGCTGTAAGCAAATAAACGATACTTAGAAAAAGATGGAGTCTATCATTACTGTTGTTGGATTTTTGGGAGCTGGAAAAACAACATTGCTACGATATTTAATAGCTGAATTTATTGATAATGGTTGGAATCCTTTTATCATTCTCAATGATTATGAAAATGCTAATATGGATGCTCAACAACTTACACAACAAGTTGATTTTAATAACATTAAAGCTCTTAGCGGTAGTTGTATATGTTGTAGTGGTATAATGGAACTTAGAAATATAGTGAATAGAATTCCTAAAAGAGAAAATGGAATTACTCTAATTGAAGCTAACGGAACTTCTGATGCTTGTTCCTTAATGGAATTTCTTGGTGTTGGATTAAATGATAGGTTTTTACCTCCAATTCAAATATCTGTTGTAGATGTTAAAAACTGGCAAAAGCGAGGAGAACACAATGAACTGGAATCAAATCAAATTCAGATTTCTTCGCTTATTGTACTAACACATCTTGCAAACACAGGAAAAAATAGACAAGCTTTAGTCATTAAGGAAATAAAAGAACTCAACCCAATGGCTAAAATTATAACAATGGATAATTTGGATGTTTCTCTTCTTCTGGAGCTCTTACCATCTACTAATGGTGTTCAAAAATTTGAACATCAAAAAACACATTGGTCTTCTTGCTCTTCAGACTTACCAAATTTACCTAACTCAGATTGTATTTATGCCATTTGTAAAGCATTACCTAAATGCATACTAAGAGTGAAAGGTTGTACTAAAATTGAGGGAGAAAGCAATTATACCTATTTTGAAAGGACTCCAGATGGAGAAGTGTTTATTAGGCCGTTTAAAGGAGTTCCCATAACAGGTACCAAACTTTTAACTATTGGGCAAGGTAGCGACCCTTACATTCTAGAAAAAGCAATCAAATCAAGTCTTAATACATCAAAATTGTTGAATAAATGAAAAAATTACCCGTAACCGTATTAAGTGGTTTTCTAGGAGCTGGAAAAACCACATTACTAAACCATGTATTACATAACAAAAAAGGCTTAAAAGTTGCAGTTATTGTTAATGATATGAGTGAAGTAAATATTGATGCTCAATTCATTGAAAATGAAAATACGCTTTCTAGAACCGAAGAAAAATTGGTAGAAATGTCTAACGGGTGCATTTGTTGTACGCTACGCGAAGACCTTATGGTAGAGGTAGAAAAGTTAGCATCTCAAAACAAATTTGATTATTTATTAATCGAAAGTACTGGGATAAGTGAGCCAATTCCTGTGGCACAAACCTTTACTTTTGAAAGTGAAGATGGTAAGATAGATTTAAGCCGATTCAGTTATATAGACACTATGCTAACAGTAGTCGACGCGTTTAATTTTTTAAAAGATTTTTCGAGTGCAGATTATCTTGCAACAAGGTCGCTTACTAATATAGAAGGTGATGATAGAACCATTGTGAATTTATTGACTGATCAAATTGAATTTGCCAACGTTATTATTATCAATAAAATTGATTTGGTAACTGAAGAGCAAGTAGAAGAACTTCGGGCTATTATTCATAGCCTAAATCCAGAAGCACTTATTATTAATACGAATGAATCTAAAGTTGAACTGGAAAATGTTCTCAATACAGGTTTGTTTGATTATGAAAAGGCCGAAGCTTCTGCAGGATGGATAAAAGAATTAGAAAATGAACATGTGCCAGAAACCGAAGAATACGGAATAAGTTCCTTTGTTTTTAGAAGTAAAAAACCATTTCACCCAGAGCGTTTTTTAAACTATCTAAATCAATGTTTCCCTCAAAATATTATTAGAAGTAAAGGGCTATTTTGGTTAGCTTCAAGATCTAACCAAGCCTTAGTTTGGAGCTCTGCAGGAGGTTCTTGCAAAGCTGACAATGCAGGTGTTTGGTGGGCATCTATGCCTTTTGCAGAACGAGTTAGCTATCCTTCTTTTTCTGAAAATAAAGATCAAATTGAATCAGATTGGGATGCTCAATTTGGTGACAGGAAAACAGAATTGGTCTTTATAGGGCAACATCTAAACAAAGAAAAAATGATTACTGAGTTGGAGGATTGTATCCTCACAGAGCCTGAAATACAAGTATGGAAAAAACAATTGTTCCCTCAACAAGATCGTTGGCCAATAACAGAATAATAAGAAGAAGGGAGGGTGTTAAAATTTAAAATGGTACAAACAGATAATCTTACATTTCAATATAAAAAAGGAGAATACATTTTCAGGTTTCCTAATATAGCTTTAGAAAAGCAAGAAAATTTACTAATTTTAGGTAAATCTGGGATTGGAAAGACCACTCTTTTGCATCTTTTAGCTGGGATATTGAAACCCGTTAGTGGAAAAGTAATTATAGACAAAGTCGACTTAGGATGCCTAAAAAATAATAAATTAGATACATTTAGAGGTAAAAATATTGGGCTTGTTTTTCAAAAAAAACATGCTATTCAATCTTTATATGTATTTGAAAATTTACAAGCGCGCCTTTTTTTCAGCAAAAAACCTATAAACAATGAGGAGATTCAAATGCTGTTAAAGCAATTAGGTTTATCTGAGTTTATAAAAAGTAAAATTAGCGAGCTTAGTGAAGGGCAATTACAACGATTAGGTATTGCATTATCAGTAATACATAATCCGCAGGTTATTTTAGCAGATGAACCCACTTCTAGTTTAGATGATGAAAACTGTAAAATTGTCATTGAGTTACTAAAAAATCAGGCAGAACAAACCAATGCCAATTTGATTGTTATTACTCACGACCATAGAATAAAATCATATTTCCAAAATTCAATTACATTATGAATATTTGGAGTATTAGTTTACAAAACATAAAATCTAAACCATTATACACTTTTTTAAGCGTCTTTATCTTATCACTAAGTATTGCGCTTCTTTTAGGAATTCAACAATTAAAAAGGTCTTTCAAAAACCAAATAGAAAATAATTTGGGTAAAATAGATTTAGTTATTGGTGCTAAAGGAAGTCCGTTACAGCTGGTTTTGGCTTCTGTATTACATTTGGACAATCCAACAGGAAATATCTCTTATAATGAAGCAAAAAAAATAAGTAAAAACCCTATGGTTAAATTGGCCGTCCCTATTTCTTATGGTGATAACTATAAAGGGTTTAGAATTGTAGGAACAACCTATGAATATACCTCTCTTTATAATGCCGAATTGGAGGGTGGTCGTACTGTTGAAAAATCTATGGAAGTAGTTTTGGGAAATACCGTGGCCCAACAATTAAACCTTAGAATTGGTGATACGTTTTTAAGCACTCATGGGTTGGTAGAAAACAGTATAGATATACATTCTGATGATAGATTAACTGTAGTAGGTATTTTAAAACCAACAGAAAAAGTAATTGACCGTTTAATCATTACTAACTTAGAAAGCGTCTGGGATGTACATAATCATGAAAGTGAGCTTGATGAAGAAGATGAAAATCATACAGAGCATAACCATCATAATACTCATGAGGAAGAAAAAGAAATAACGTCATTATTAATCAATTTTAAAAGTCCTAGAGCGCTTTTGACTTTTCCTAGAAAAATTAATAAGCGTACCAATCTACAAGCTGTATTGCCTAAATACGAGCTAAATAAATTATATGAATATACAAGTGTTGGGTTTCAAACGATCTCTTGGATAGCCTATCTAATTCTAGTAATTTCTTGTGTTACTATTTTTATTAGTCTATATAAAATGGTCAAGGAACGTGCTTTCGATTTGGCAATTTTACGAACTTATGGAGCGAGTAATTTTCAATTAATAAAAATGGTTATTTATGAAGGGTTAATTATAGCCTTTTCTGCATTTTTATTAGGGTTTTTACTAATTAAAACAGGATTGCGTATGATGCTTCGTTTTATGCAATCGAGTTACCAACAAAACATGCTTAAAGACTTGCCTTTTCAGGAAATATTGCAAATAGGAATGCTAATTTTTATGATGGTTATTTTATCAGTTTCTCTGGCTATATTTCCAATAATTAAGATGAATATCTCAACAATTTTAAGTAATGAGAAATAAAATTTTAAATTTGATTATACTGTTATTTTGTTCCCTGTGTTTTAGTCAGAAGGAAATAACTTGGCAAGATTTATCAAAAGTCAATTTTGAAGATAAATATTTTCCTGCTTATGGTGATTATTTTTTGTATCCTGAATTTTTACCTTCCGTAAAAGCCTTAGAAGGAAAGCTTATAACTATTAAAGGATACTTTTTAAATATAGACTCAGAATCAAATTTATACATCTTATCCAAAGGTCCAATGTCATCTTGCTATTTTTGTGGTCAAGGCGGTCCTGAAACTGCAGTTGAACTTCAATTTATGAATAAACAAAAGTTTAAAACCGATAATATAGTTGCGATAACAGGAATACTAAAGCTAAACAAAGATGATATAGAGCATTTTAATTATATTCTAACAGAATGTAAAGGGAAATTAATAAAATAATAAAAAGGAGAGAAGGAGTAGATTTTTAAAAAGACAACCAAGAGTTGTTCATATAATATTATTAAACTTCCTATAAATATAAAATGCTAAACTAATAGCTTGTCGAAAGGATAAGGAGAGTAGGGGAATGTGGTGTGTGGAATGACATATAAATTAAAAAGCTCCAAAACATATATCCTGAAGCCTTTTAAATGTAAAAACTACATATATTTACTTATACATCATTAATTTAAGTAAGTTTTTGTTAAAACTGTCGTTATGTTCTGAATTAGTAAAAAATACATAGCCAACTTTCTTTTCTTTATTGAACATATAGAATGCTGTATTGCTTAAATTATCGCCTCCATGAAAATAATTAGTACCGTAATCAGATTCTTCAATAACAATCCCTAATCCATATTTACGCTCTTTAGATTTTTTAGTTGCTAGTGAGCTTGATTGTATTTTTAATAGCTCTTGATGACTCTTTTCTGATAATATTTTATTATTCATAATTGCCATTAGAAAATTTGCAAATGCTTTAGCTTCTGTTTGTAAGCTGGCCGATGCCTTAAAATTAGGGTCTTTGGCACTGCTGCTATATCCTTTGTTTGGTTTACCCTTTAAATGACCATCTGCACGATGGTTTTCTATATAATCGTTCCAGACAAAACTCGTGTTTTTAATTGCTAGAGGTTCAAAAATAGCTGTGTTAATTAAACCTTGTAGTCCATTCTTTTCAACGCCTTTTAGATGCGAAATTACTTTAGCGAGATATTCATAACCTTCTCCCGAATATTGAAATTTAGTTCCAGGTTCAAACTGTATGGTAAGCTTACCATCGGGGTTATAATTTCCTTTTTGATCAAGAAATCTCCAATTAGGAAATCCACTAGTATGTGATAACACCATTCTAGCTGTAATTAATTTATAGCGCTCATCATAAGCTATATCTGGATATTCCATATAAGTATATAATGGTGTATCCAAGGCCAGAAGACCATCATCTACCATTTTCATTGTAAAAAAGCTAAATACAGTTTTAGACATAGAAGCAGCATCAAAAACTGTAGCATTGTCTACTTTTTCTTGGGTTTCATTGTTTTTAACTCCTAATGCATTGTGATATACTATTTTATCGTTATTAATAAATGCTATTGATAGTCCTGGCATATTAAGTGAGTCCATTTGCTGTTTTATAAAGGCATCCATTTCAGATTTAGAAATAATATGATCGTTAAAAGAGCGAATAACATCTTTATTCTGAACCTGAATGCATTTTGATTGATTCATTAATGAATCGGTTGGTTTGCCGCTTTCTTCTATGATGGTATCTATAGCTATAATAGGCCAAGCCGCATTAGAAGATATAGAAATTAGTAATGCTAATAAAGTTGTACTCGTGAGATGCCTGAATTTTGTTTTTTGTTGATTAAACATGTTTAAAGGTTTTTTGATTGATTTATAATCTATAAGATAAGGTTTTATAAGTTTTGTTACATTTATTTGCAACCTAATATTGATTATTATGAAAGAACAGGGTAATTTATAATAAAAAGTTTATAATAAATACCATATCGATAGAGTTCAAAAGCAATTTTAGATAACGTCTTATTATAAATAAACCTGAATCATAATACACTTGCATACTGCTTATCCTTAGTTGTCACGCTGAGCTTGTCGAAGTGTTGCCGAAAGGTCACTTTGTTTCTACAATTTATTTTAAAAGTTTTCTAACGAAATGTTCCTTTAAATAAAGGTAATAAAACACTTATTATGCGTGCCAACGTGTTCCCTAAGCTTATCGAAGAGGAAGGAGGGAAGCATAATGTGTGTGGAATGGGATCGATAAAATCTTAGTATTTATCTATAAGAAACTAAAGACTGTCTATAAGATTGTGAATATTAGTGTTGTTTATCTTACTTTAGTTTTTTAATAAGAGTTAATGCAAAGAGATTATTTAGCAATAATATTACATAGTTTTTTATGGCTATTGGTATTTCTATATCCTTTATTTTCATTAGAGGATATTTCTAATGCACAATACATCATTAATCGAAGCTGGTTATCTATTTCAAGTATTTTTCTTGTTTTTTATATCAATTATTTTGTTTTTAGAAAGAAAACCTAAAATTAGAAATGATAGTTTATATATATTCTGATTAATGTTTAAAAATAGAAAAAGGTTGTATTTCATAAACAACCTTTTTCTATTTTTAAAGTAATTAAATCATTTTAAACTTTCCAATAATTTTTCAGAAACCGTTTCCTTTTTGGCCTCTTTACAACTTGATGCTATAATTACGGTTAGGATTAATGCTAAAATTTTTATTTTTTCATCTTTTTTTAATAACTCATTTCAACTATTTTTTCAACTAGAGCAGGAGTAACTTTTCCTTTTTCTCCAATACCTTTCCAACCTCTTTCTTCAAAACGTTTTGAAATAATTTCAGCTGTACCTATATAATCTTTAGTATAATCAGACAATTTTGTGTCGATTCCTAACGATTTGAAAAACTCCGTTGTTTTTTCAATTCCAGCCAATGCTTTTTCTTCCAAAGTTCCATCAGTAACATTCCAAACACGTTCAGCATATTGTGCCAATTTTTCTTGTTTGTCTTCAAGGTTTACTTTGTAATGACTTTCAGTTATAATGGCCAAGGTTCTTGCGTGATCTATTCCAAATAAAGCAGTTAATTCGTGTCCCATCATATGAATTGCCCAATCACTTGGTACACCTTGCTGAATCAATCCGTTTAAAGCCATAGTACAGCTCCACATAAAATTTGAAGCTGCTTTATAATCAAACTCATCCTTCAACATGGTTGGTGCAATTTCAATCAAAGTTTGCAAAATACTTTCAGCAAAACGGTCTTGTAATTTAGCATCTACCGAATAGGTCATGTATTGTTCTAAAACGTGAGTAAATGAATCTGCCAAACCATTTGCTATTTGACGTTTAGGAATCGATTTTATGACTTCAGGATCTAGAATTGAGAATTGTGGAAACAATCCTGGACCTCCCATTGCAAATTTTTCTTTGGTTTCTGCTCTTGTAATCACAGCACCTGAATTCATTTCTGAACCAGTAGCAGGTAAAGTTAAAACAGATCCAAAAGGCATCCCTTTTTCAGTTCTAATATTTTTTGATAAGATATCCCAAGGAGTTTCTCCTTCAAATAATGATGCAGCCGATAAGAATTTTGTGCCATCAATTACAGAACCACCACCAACAGCTAATAAGAATGTTACTTTTTCTTCTTTAATAATATCTAAAGCTTTTAGTAATACTTCGTATTCTGGATTGGCAGGAATTCCTCCAAACTCAATCACATTCACTTTAGATAAAGCTGTTTTTACTTGTTCATAAATACCATTCTTTTTAATACTTCCTCCACCATAAAGCAGTAATACTTTGGCGTCCTTAGGAATTTCATTGCTAATGTTTTCTATTTGACCTTTACCAAATAGAACTTTTGTCGGATTTTTATATTGAAAATTATTCATATTATTGAATTTTAATCTGTTGTTCTTGTAATTATTCTATTACTGTTACTAAATCTTCTGTACTTTTTCTGACCTTTACAAGATTAACCAACCAATCGCTATCTGTATCTCTGTAACCAATTGGTAACATCACTGCACTACGTAAACCTTTTGCTCTTAAGTCTAAAATTTCATCTAATTTATCTGCTTCAAATCCTTCTAATGGAGTTGCATCTACACCTTCGTAAGCAGCAGCAATAATTGCCTGCGAAAAAGCGATGTATGCTTGTTTAGCAGCGTGATTAAAGTTTATTTCGGCATCTTGTTGTGGATACATTTTCAATAACATTTGTCGGTAGTTTTCCCAACCTTCATTTTTAAATCCGCGAATTTCATTCGTTAAATCAAACATATAGTTAATTCTATCTTCTGTATAGGTATCCCACGCAGCAAAAACGAGTAGGTGAGAGCAGTCGGTAATTACAGATTGGTTCCAAGCTATTGGTCTAATTTGTTCTTTAATCTTTTGATTTTTAACCACAATTATTTCAAAAGGCTGCAAACCACTTGATGTAGGAGCTAAACGAGCAGCTTCAATAATATTGTCAATCTTCTCTTGAGATACTTTTTCTCCATTCATTGCTTTTGCAGCATATCTCCAGTTCAATTTGTCTAATAATTCCATGTTAATTAATTTATTACTAATTTTTTAATTTTATTGAGTAAGTTATTGCTTTGATTTTCTTCTCATTAAATACTTTAGAGCTCCTGTTGACCATAAAGCCCAAATAATTAAAACGGGTTGAAAAAACAACCTAATTAACCTTTGATTATCATTATCTAAACCAAAAGAATCAATTTGATTTACATATTGATTAATATTTCCTGGGAAAATAAGGATATAGAAGATTGCCAATACAATACCTGTTATAACTTTTAATCTACCTCCAAAAATCATTAGAACCCCAAAAATAATTTCTACAACTCCTGACGCCAATACAATAAAGTCCATAAACCCTTTATCTGTTGTTATCCAAGTTGGGACTTGTGATTGAAATTCAGTCCGAAGGAAAGTTAAATGTCCTATTCCAGCATAGAACATAAAAGCGCCTAATAGAATTCTCAAGATATTTTGAATGACACTTGTTTTTTTATAATCTGTATTCATATAGTATACGTTTAAGTAGTGCACAATCTTGCCACTATCTTGTGGTTAATTGATGTTATAATTTTTTCTGTTAAAGTTTTATACTGTTCCAGGCAGATTGATAGGCTTCTTCCAATAGCGTTTTATCTAGGTTGATTGCTCCACGTTTTTGTGATATCATTAAGAACGATAATGGATTTATAGCATAGGCATACAATAGGTAATCTGAGATTGGCTTTATAATACCTTCTTTTTTACCACGAGCCCAAAGGTGGAGTAGTGGTTGTAAATGTTTTATACCTTCTTGTCGACTTTCTTCATCAATCATTGGTGTATTATCACATTGAGTTAAAAACATTGCATTTTCGTACTGTTTAAATTTAAAGTCTGCAATACGTTTCCATATGAGTTCAAAACCTTCTTCAATAGGCATGTCTTCATTATAAGTTTTAAAAGCATATGCTGTGTATTTAGCTTTTACTTCTATATAAGTTTGATTTACTAAATCTTGTTTGTTTTCAAAATACAAATAGATAGTTGCAGGTGACACGTTTGCCATTTTAGCAATCTTACTCATTGGTGTTGCATGAAAACCACTATTGTTAACCAATTCTATCGTTGCTTTAACAAGTGCATTTCGTTTATCTATACTTTTTTGAAGTTTGGCCATTTTATTATAATTGATATGCAAATATACAAAAAAATGAATGTTCATTCTTTTTTTTGTATAAATTTAACCTAAAGCTTAGATGCTAAAATTGGTCTCATAAAATTTTGCTGAAACAACAAGGTAGAGTGAGCGTGCATATTTCAGGGATTTAGTAGTACAGTTTCTTAAGAGTTTCAATTATAAATAGGTTTTCAAAGCAATGTTAACGAGTTCTAATGTTTCCAAAATTATATGCAGTTTTTATTTTTTTGTCTAGCTCATGCGATAATATTTTATTGGAGTTCGTGAATCTCCTAAAGTCGATTTCTTTTGTTTCAAGACAAAAGAAATTAAAATAAGAAAAAAAAGATTAATTGAAGTTCTACATATAACAAGTGCATAGAATTTTATTTTTACTCACACATTTAATTATTTGCAGAAACTTCAAATGTGTTCGTGAATCTCCTAAAAAGTCGATTTCTTAAAATTTATGCTCTTGTGGCAAGCTTACGAGAATTGCATAAAAAGTTTTTTTACGTATGATTAACCAAATACGCGATTTATAAACAGCAATCGAGCGCATAGGTAGCGGCTATTTTACATAATACTGCATTATAGTTACAATGAAACTAGAGATTCGCAAATTGACTTTTACATAATTACTATCGATATAAAACAACTAACGGTGTTATGATATCTGTTCACAAGAAGATGTATATAATGACACTGGCATTCACATTTCAAGAATAGAAAGGAGTAAAGTAAACATCACAGAGTACCTTATCTGTGCTTTGTGATTATTTTTATATAAAACTCTCTGATTTTTTAAAAGGTATTTAGATTTATGGTGCCATCTTCGGTTAGCATTGAGCTTATTAAATTAATTCGTTTTTTTTTGATTAAGAAATAAATTAAACTTCATTATATAATCGATAAGTCTTTTCTAATTTCTTCCGTAATCGCTTTCTAAGCTGTTTTGGTTCTATCACTTCAATAGTTTCTCCAAATCCTAAAATCATACGTTCAAATTCTAAATTCAAATGAACACGCAATTTAAAAATGGTGCTACCATCCTCTAATTTCTCTACAATCTCCTGAGAATGATGAAACGGTTTCGTAATCACATAAGGGGTGTTATTTCTGTCAATTTTCAGGATGATTTCTTGTAATTGTTCATCATTTAATACACTAACTCCTATAGTATTTTTATAATATTCATCACCATTGAAATTTTCTTCTATATAGGGTATAAGAGTATCATAATCGATACTAATGATTCTATCTAACGCTAGAGTAACGATGGGTTGCTTTTTCTTTGCATTAGGCTTTCCCACTAAAAACCATCTGTTATTAAATTCTTTCAAGATAAAAGGATGAAACACAAACTCTGAAGCATTTCTAGCTTTAAAGGATTGATACGTAATTTTCAATACTATTTTCTTAAGGATTGCTTGATATAATGTATCAAGATGTTCCAAACCTTTTAGCTTCTCGTTCTTATCTAGATGAATAATTGATGATTGATGAGTTTTTTCAGTATATACTTTGTCCTCTAATCTTTGGATGATGCCACCAAGTTCTGAGAATAGTGAAAAATCTTTAAATTGCTTTAGCATCTCAACAGTTTCAGAAAGTACATTCATATCATTTTCTGTCAAGGGGATATCTGTGATAGAATAATCTTCATCTTCATATCGATAATACTTCTTATCATAAACTTCAATAGGTGCATTATATCCTAATTTATCACTACGCATCATCTGAATATCCAATTGTACAGTTCGTTTACTTACATTGATATCTCTACCCTCATATTCGTATAAAGCATCAGAACATGCTTCTATCAGATCATCAAGTGTCCATTGCCGATTGTTGTTTTGTAGGCATTTATCTAGAGTTTTATAGCGTATCAATGCATTTTTGTTGAGGGCCATGATCAAATATTTGTCGAAAAATAGACATTATCTTTTATCTACGCAAATTGATTGCGTACTTAAGCGTAATATTTGCTCCTGAATTATAAGCAACCCCTCTTTAGCTTAAAAGGAAGAGCTACGGTAAAAGACTTTAGATCGTAACCGTGGAGTGATTGGATGATGTCGTTAATGATACGCTTATTAACGAATAGATTTTGCAGAAGCACCGAAATGAACAAGAATCAAAGTAGGGAAGCGCATTTAGAGCCAATCTGTTCGCCAAGGCGAAAGTCTCAGTTCGAATCTGAGAAGAGGGACAAAAAACAATGTAATATGAAAACTAAATTATATACAGCAGTTGAAAAATTATATAAAATTTTCGAGAAATATCACCTTGATGCTACCAAGCTTAGAGCCTATAGTTGTCCTTGTTGTGTAACCGATGAAGAAATTAGGGAAATTGTAGTGAAGCCTTTAAAGCAATTATCAGAAGATGAATTGAGATATTTTTCGAGATCAGCAATTACTACTTTCGGTACTGTAGAAGATTATAAACATTTCCTACCAAGAATTTTAGAATTAATGTATTATTCAAAAAGTGATTTTTTGCTTGATTTTACTTGTTATGAGAAATTAAATTACTCAGAATGGGAAACGTGGTCTATAGAAGAACAAAGTGCTATTGAAGATTATTTCTTAACTCTTTGGTATACTATTATTCATAATGAAAGTGCATCAGATTATCAAATAGAAAGTGTAATAAATATCATATTGAAATATGGTGATTTAGATAAGGTATTGATTGAATGGTCTAAGTCTAAAACATTGAAAGCCATCCTTTTTATTATTGAAGGTGTTCTAGATGGATTTAATTTTAAACTAAGTGATAGAGAATATGATACAATAACAGAATGGTTATCATCCGAAACTATGTTATCTAAGATTGAAAATATGTTTTTCAAAACTAAAGATTCAGTAGTTGCAAATAGGATAGCCATTGCACATACAATTTTGGAAAATAAGTATTCACTTACATTTTGCTAAGTACTACGCAAAATGACTGCGTACTTCTATATGACATTTGTACCAGAATTATAAACAAGCTATTAAACATTGGCTTTACAGTAATGCTCTGTCGAACGGGGAGTCGGCAGAGTTTAAGAAAAAAGAATATGAAAAATAAAACAAACATAACAGGAAAGACATTAATCAATTTAGGTTTTAGATCAGGGAAATGGTTTCCAGAAGCCATCGATCATATCAATACTAATCAATTAAAAGGAGAAGCAATGCATACCTATTTGGAGCAGTTTAAATCTCCGCCAATTGTAGATTTGCATACTGAAGCGGTTCCATTCGCAATTAACATAAAAGCAGAAAATGAGTTAGAAGAAACCAATGTAAATTCGGTTGTTGAATCGATGAATACCTTAATGAAAACACCAACATTAGTTAATGGCGCAGTAATGCCAGATGCTTGTCCTACGGGACCTAATGGTACAATACCAGTAGGAGGTGTGGCAGTTGCAAAAAATGCGATCCATCCAGGAATGCATAGTGCAGATATTTGTTGTTCTGTTATGCTTACTGATTTTGGTACAATGGATCCTAAAAAAGTTTTGGATGTAGCACATCAAAATACCCATTTTGGACCAGGTGGAAGAGATAGAAATACGCAGTATAGGTTTCCGGATGAATTATTAAAAGATTTTCAAGGAAATTATATGCTGAATAATGAAAAAATGATTCAGGCAGCAAGATCTCATTTAGGAACACAAGGGGATGGAAATCACTTCCTATTTATTGGTAAATCTAGAAAAACTGGTAATACAATGATGATTACCCATCACGGATCCAGAGGTCCTGGGGCTAATTTGTATACCCAAGGAATGAAAATCGCCGAACGTTTCAGAAAAGAATTATCCCCAGAAACTTTGAAACAAAATGCCTGGATACCTTTTGATACTGAAGAAGGACAAATGTATTGGGAAGCATTACAAATCATAAGAAAGTGGACAAAAACGAATCATGAAGTAATCCATAATGCCACTCTTGAAGCTTTACAGGTTAAAGCTCAAGATCGATATTGGAATGAACATAACTTTGTATTTAAGGATGAAGATTTATTCTATCACGCAAAAGGAGCAACTCCGCTAGATGCTAAGTTCATGCCTGATATTACTGGCCCTAGATTGATTCCATTAAATATGTCTGAGCCAGTTTTGATTGTGAACGGAGAAACTACAGTAAGCAACCTTGGTTTTGCACCTCATGGAGCAGGGCGTAATATGAGTAGAACGCAGCATAGAAGAAGCAAAGAGGGGAAAACCAATGAAGAAGTGTTTCAGGAAGAAACAGAAGGTTTGGATATTCGTTTCTTTTCTAATGAAATTGATGTTACCGAATTACCGAGTGCTTATAAAAATGCTGAGACAGTAAGAAACCAAATGGATGAGTATGGTTTAGGTAACGTAATTGATGAAGTATTACCTTATGGATGTATTATGGCAGGTGATTGGAAGCAAAATGCACCTTGGAGAAAAAAGAAAAGAAGTAGATAAAACTCTAAAAACAATAAGTATGCAAATCAAGAAAGGAACTCTGTATTAAGTTTTTTAATTTTTAAACTTAATACAAAATGAAATCTTATGAGAACAAGAAGTTTTACAATTATAGTAAAAGCCACAAAAGAAAAAAGAGAACTAAAAGTGCCAAAATTTGGTGGAAAAGTAATTCTTGGGAGTATCGAAGATATTTAAGACAAAAACATCGCAGCAAGTGTAAAAATATACTACGGAAGAAATTATTGGGAGAAGAAATAGAATTTCCATTGTATAAAAAAACATTGTGGTGGGAAGCCTAATGTTAGATATCATAGAGAGGTACAGATAGCGGGTTCACCAGTAGGTTTTGCTTTTCGATTAGGAATTTAAAAACCAAATTGTATCGAATAATAGAAGTTATGAAAAAACTCAATGCACCTATTGAATATAATGTACATTTGGAAAGTTTTATTTATGAAGAGTCCATAGCATTTTCTTTTGGGTTTTATAGAAAATAAATACAATGAAATAAGAAATTAACCAGAGTTATAATTTAAAGTTCAGTATATCAATTAAATGTATTTTACTAAAACCTTATTGCTTTTGACCATTTTTCTGACTTCTTGTCAAAGCAAGAAGTCAGAAATGAGTATACTATTTACGGGAGATGTCATTTTAGATAGAGGAGTACAAGATCAGATGAGGCTTCATGGTGATTCATTGCTAACAAATGCATTACAAAAAGTAAAATCAAAAGATTTTTTTATCATTAATTATGAAGGTACATTTACTTCTTCAGACAGTAGTCAGGATGATATATTTAATTTTAAGGTCGATAATGAAAAAGCTACTTTGTTATATAAAAATGGTGTCACTCACGTTTCTATAGCAAATAACCATAGTTATGACTATAGTGAAGATGGTTTTAAAGATACTTTGAAGACACTTAAGAGATGTAATCTAGGTATTCTTGGAGATACCTGTGAACCAAAAATACTAACCAAAGGAAAGTATTCCTGTGCCGTACTGTCTGCTTCGCTAACTATACATAATGAAGCATTATGTATTTCATCAATTGAAAAGCTAAAAAATAGTGTTACATCTTTTGTCATTAATAATCCGTCAATCCCTTTGATTATCTATATTCATTGGGGATTAGAATTACAACCAACCCCCGAGAAGTGGCAGAGAGAATTAGCAAAAGAATTGGTGAATTTGGGGGTGGATGGCATTGTTGGACATCATCCACATGTAGTGCAAACTATAGAGTTTATTAATGATGTTCCGGTTTTTTATAGTTTAGGAAATTATCTAGCCGACGCATACCTTCCAAATACAAATTGTTCATACACTTTGGAATTTAAAATTACCGACAAGATTCAAAATATAAATATTAAACCTATAAAGATCGAAAGGTATTTTCCTTCTTTTGTTGATAAAGAACACCAGTTTTCCGATATAAGAAAATATATATCCATTTCTAATGGAGTTTGTGCCATGCAAATGAAAGATGGCTGGATGCTGAAACCCCTCAAAGAAGTAGACTTTAAAGAAGAAACTACTCTATGGGTGTCCTCAGTCGATAAAAAGATAACTGCAATAAAAAGATTGCAATCGGGCAATGATTTACTGACAGTATATAATCCTAATGACCAACCAAGTACTATAAGATTACACGGTGATTTATCAGAAATGCAATTTTCAGATATAAACAATGATGGAACTATTGATATTCTCTTAGGTATTAGTAAAAAGGTTAATTTTGATCCAGTGAAGAAAAAAAGGATTAACATCTATTCGTATAAGAATGAAATCTTACAGCCACTTTGGTTGGGGACTAAGTTTATTGACGATGTAAAGGATTTTGACATTTATAGTATGGAAGGTATTAACTATCTTACTACTATAGAAATTGATGAAAAAGGAAAAAAGCATCAAAGAATGTATGAATGGGATGACTTTGGATTCGCTCTAACAACTACAAATCAAATTAAAGCCAATGAAAACTAATCAAATTATCATTTTCTCTCTGATATTTCTTTCCCTTGTATTCGGATGTAAGAAAAAGGCTGTACAGACTCAAGAAGAAAAACAAAACAAGGTTAAAGCAGAGCACCCAAAATCAGACGAAAACTCCAATACCGAGGTGAGTCAAAATAAAGAATATTTAAAAGCGTATTATGAGCTACCACATATCAAGGAGTTTTATGATTGGCAAGGAATGGAATATCACTCTGGTGATCAAATAAAGTATTCTACTGATTTATCCAAGTTGTCATATGACGAGTTAAGATTATTAAGAAATGAAGTATATGCTCGAAATGGACACCTCTTTAATGATGGTTTTTTACGAGGTTATTTTAATCGTTTCAAATGGTATATGCCAATATTTGATGTAGATGATTTTAAGGTGATGTTAAGTGATAAGGAAAATGACTTAATAAACAATATTCTAGAGGAAGAGAATAAGAGAAAAAAACAAGAAACGATACCTAAAGGGGATTTACAATTATATAATTCAGATTTGATTGTAAACCTAAAACAATTCGAAAAAGTCCCTCAAAAAGTTCAAGAGGATTTTAAGAGTCAGAATTTTAGTATTGTAGATGCAAATAGATCAATGCCATTTTATGCATATGATGAGAATGCATATCAATACATCCCTCATTATATCACTACAGACTTATACCTATTTATTTTACATAAGTATTTTTCAAGAAGTATAGAAAAACTTGATGAAAATTATATGTACGGTCAACTAAAAAACATCTTAAATCTAGCATCACAAAAACTAAATGAATTATCTACAACAGAATCGTATGTAAAATTCCAACCTACTATAGAATGGGCACAAATGTATAGTGCCTTGGCACAATATACTATGGGGGAGAATGGTGTGTATATTCCTCAATCTTATAAATCAATCTTCAATAGTGAAAAAAATAATATTGATAAACTAAAGGGGAGACCAGCATTCATACCGAATGATTTTGTCGATTATCAGGAGTTAAAACCACGAGGGCATTACACTAAAAGCGAAATACTTAAGAAGTATTTCAAAGGGTTTAAATGGATTAGTCTTAATGGAATAAATCTTAATAACAGAGAACAATTGAATGGATTGATAACATTTGCCTATGTAATTAAAAATGATAAAAAATTACATAAAGCATACAAGCAATATGTTTCAACTATTGAAAAATTAGCTGGGCGAGAAGATAATCTTTCTCTTTCGGATATAATACAGTTATTGACAGGCCAAAATCTTACTGAAGTACTTTCTGATGAAAATGTAGCGTTGATTACAGAGGAATTGAACAAGTTGAATAAAGAAAAAATTAAAAAGGTATTTGGAGCATCTTTTCAAACTACAGAGAAGGAAGCTAAAAGAGTATTTTTCTTATCTAGTACCTATTCAATTAGTGGCGATATTTTTTCAAAATTGATTCATATTGATGGAAGTAAATCTAAAAGACCTTTTCCAAATGGCCTTGACATTCCTGCAGTGTTTAATAATAAAACTGCCAAAAACATTCTTATAAATGAATATACTGAAAATAATGATTGGCCTGACTACCAAGTAAGACTGAATAAACTTGAAGAACAATTTAAAACTTTTGATGATTGGGATCATAATTATGGTTTCAAGGGAGTTCAAACCGCTTTGACCTCGTTCTATGAAGAAGATAGTTATCCAGATTATATGAAAACCGATGAATATAATAGAAAAGAATTAGCAACTTCATTAGCTTCCTGGGCACACATTAAGCATGATTTAATACTCTATCAAGAAAAGCCATTCGCTGCAGAGTCAGGTCAGGGTGGTGGTCCTAAACCGCCACAGCATTATAGTTATGTAGAACCAAACCTGAAATTTTGGGATACAGCACTAGAATTGGTCGAGTGGTTGGAAGGTTTTTCAGAATTCGAATCTACTTATAAAGATGAATTAAACAGCATAAAGGAGCTAGGAAGCAAATTAAGATCAGCGGCATACAAGCAGATCGAAGGAAAAGAAATTACCAGAGAAGAATATGATTGGTTACACTATGTCGGGGGTACAGTAGAGTATATCCTTTTCGGATTATTAGAAACGGATCATCTACCAGAGCGAGAGCGTTCCATGGCACTTATAGCAGACGTTTATGTGTATAATGGCACGAACTTAAACGTAGCTGTTGGACATGCAGATGATATATATACAGTGGTGCCAATAAAGGGAGAATATTATATTGCCCGTGGGAGTGTGTTTTCATACTACGAGTTTACTGGAGGAATACTTGATGATGATCAATGGAAAGCTAAAATAAAAAACAATAATATACCCGATAGGCCTAAATGGATTGAACCTATTATCAATTACTCAACCCCTTTAAAGGGACAAATGCAGTTTAGATATTAAAATTATGTTCTTTTATGCTCTAGATGCCTAGAGAATTTGAGAAAAAGTAGAAGTGAAATTTTTATGATTAAAAAATTGTCGCATATTTGTGCAACAAAATGACACAAAATAGAATACATACCGAACCGAAATCGCTGTTTTGTCAGTGTGATTATCGATGGATTAATGAATTATCCATTCGAAACAGGACGTTGTGTAGCTATTTTTGAGCATTTTTATGAAGTGATTTAAAGTAAAAACTAGATATAACTATAAGCGTCCAAGAAATTGGACGCTTTTTTTATGATTTTTTTTTAGAATAATGAATAAAAGTTAATTAGCACATAAAGATTAGTATTTGGAAAGTAAGCATCAGGGAGACAGACGATTACTGCAACTATCCAAAATCCGTTGAAAAACGGACAGGGATTCCTATATCTAATTTTAATCATAACTAATTGATTATCAATAAAATATATTAAAAAAAGTTTGCCGATTTGAAATAATGGTTGAATCTTTGCATCGCAATCAAAACAAAACTAATAATGAAGATTGCATTACTATAAATAATTATAAAACGTATAAAAATGATACCGAATAATTTACTACATATTTTAAATCGCCTCTTTAGTGAGCAAAGAGAATATTGTTCTGATAAGAACATAAAGAAAGGTGTCTATTTTATAGAAAGGATGATGATAAGAACATAACTTAAACATTCATCAAGATATATAAGAAGACGCCCAGACAAGGCGTCTTTTTTTATTGCCATAGTTCATTGACATATTGAAAAATTAAACACATTGACGTGTAGCTTAATTGGATAAAGCACTCGGCTTTTAACCGAGGTTATGTAGGTTCAAGCCCTACTACGTCAACTTTACGGAAGGACAAGCCAATAGGTGGTGGCCGCAGTCTTGAAATAAGCTTGCGATTCAACGAAACCAAAAGGCAATAGAAGCCAGGAGTTAAAACTGTTAGGAGCTAATGACTCGTGTGGGTTCGATTCCCACTTCTTCCGCTATGGGGCGTAGAGAAAATACTGACTTTGTTATGCTCGCCTGCTAAGCGAGTTCACGTCTAGCACGTGATGAAGGTTCGAAATGCTTTGCATTCATTCCTTTTAATAAAATAACAAACAATGAAATCCTTTGCACTCCACAATAAAGATACTGTAGCTTAATGGTAGCGCCGATGAGCTGTAGTAGAGCCTGTGCCGGACTTGATCCGGTTCCGGTATTCAAGTCCTACCGGTAGTATCGCAATGACAAGGTGGCTGAATGGTTAAGGCATCGGTTTGCAAAACCGTTTTTTGCAGGTTCAAATCCTGTTCTTGTCTCTTATGGGAGTTCGCCAGAGTTGGAGAGTTGGGGCAGACTGTAAATCTGTTGTGAAAGCTGAATAGGTTCGAATCCTATAACTCCCACAATTAGTACCGTAGCACAATGGCTAGTGCACCCGACTGTCTCTCGGAAGGTCACGGGTTCGAATCCCGTCGGTACTGTGTTCGTTAAGATACATAGTTTACACAAGTTAAAGATTAGGTGTTTACACTAAGTTAGTTTCTAATCTTGTTGCTTGTTGTTTCTTTCTTAGGTTTCTTTGATCAAAGAAACCTAAAAATACATTTCTATAATAAACTTTCCAAATACCATTGCCTAACTCTTGTATACCTACATATTTCCCTTTTAATGCGGCAGTTAAATATACCCAATAATAAGACTTCCATCTAATAGCTCCACTCTTGGTTACTTTAAGTACTTTAAGGTTGGTGTCGTAATCAAAATTAGATATTTTTTCGGGGAATGGTCTACAGGAAAAGTCGTGTATATCAGCAGGTGTTTTCATTTCTAAAGCTTCATGTGGTCTGATAGTATTATACTCTTTTACGAAGTGATTTAAGCGCCGTTGTTGTGCTTTTAAATCGTAAGCTGAAGGTTTAGCACAAGCGGCTTTTAAATCACGATGCATTCGTTCATGTCTTCCATTTTGTTCTGGATGAGCAGGATCAGAAAATACAGGTGTGATTCCTAGTTCAATAAACCAATAAGATAATTGTGTATAGCGTTGAATAGCTCTTACAGATCCAAAAGGGCTTCCATTGTCTGTGTGTATTTGTTTAGGGATTCCATATGTTCTAAAAACCTTTGTAAACTCAGCTTTGGCTGCTTTTAGCGTTTCTTTATAATGACCTTTAGCAGTGAATAGAAATCGACTTTTAGAGTCCGCAATGGTTAGTGGATGACAATAGATTTTATTACCCATTAAAAACTTTCCTTTATAATCAGCACTCCATACTTCATTACAGGATTTTGGATCAAAAATGGGGAATACAGGTTTTACTCTTCGCATTCGTTTTTGAGGAGATACCAAACCATTTTTTCGAAGAATATTATGCACAGTAACCACAGAAGGGATTTGTTGTTCAGTAAACTCTTTAAACAATAATATTCTGATTTTTTTAGCTCCCCAAAGCTTGTGCTTTTCTTTTAATTTGATAATACTTTTAACGATATTTTCAGAGGTTGCATTAGGATGTTTACCTGGTACTCTGGATTGTTCTTTTAAGCCTTCATAGCCTTGATTTTCGAATCGCTGAATCAATTTGTAGGCCGTTGGTCTGGAGATTCCAAAGCTTTTAGATAATTCTGTGATGGTATATTTTCCTGTTCGCCATTCACAGATAAATTCAATTTTCTGTTCCATAGTTGTTGTGGTTTTCCAAGGCATGATAATTTGATTTTCCTCTCAAATTATGCCTTAAAAAGTGTAAACTATGTCCCTTTAACTTTGTAAACGATGTGCCTTTAACGTACCACTGCAATAACAATCTAGAGATATAACAATGGTAGTTTACCCGCCTTGGACGCGGGAGGTTGTAGGTTCGAAATGCGTAGCATTCATGAGTTCCTAATTATCAAATATTAACCTTATGAACTAATCCTGCTCTCTAGACAAATTGCTCCATTAGCATAGTGGTTAGTGCATCCGACTTTCTATCGGAAGACAAGGGTTCGATTCCCTTATGGAGTACAGGACGGAGTGTGAAAAAATGTCTGGTAGACATTTATAGAGAACGGGCCAGATGGCGTGTTGGCGAACACTCTAATATAACAAATGCAGGGATGGCGAAACTGGCAAACGCGCCTGACTTAGAATCAGGATCTTGAGAGTTCGAGCCTCTCTCCCTGTACAATGCTCCACTAGCCCAACTGGAAGAGGCATCGGGTTTAAGCCCCGTGCAGTCTTGGTTCGAATCCAAGGTGGAGTACGAGTATGGGCTCATGGTGTAAACGGAAGCACCCAAGGTTACGACCCTTGAAGTATAGGTTCGAGTCCTATTGAGCTTACAAATTGACCTGTGATGTAACGGCAGCATCCAAGACTTTGACTCTTGGTGTAAAGGTTCGAAATGCCCCGCATTCGTGATTTCTTAAAACAATAGAGATCAATGAACAATCCTTTCAGGTCATCAAAATGGTGTCTCTAGCTTATCTGGTAAAGCACCCCGCTGTGAACGGGAGGAACAGGGTTCGAGTCCCGGAGTACACCCAAAAGGAACAGTAGCAAAGTTGGTCAATGCGTCGGATTGAAGATCCGAAGATATAGGTCCGAAATGCAGCCATTCACGAATACCTATTTAAAAAATAATAATCCAATGAGCTAATCCTATCTGTTCCACTGATTTTTTAAAACAATGTTTAACCAATTCATCTAATTATTATGGAAACTCACTTTACTATTACCAAAGGAAAAATGAATTCTATTAAACTTTTGATTACTAGAGTGTTATCAAAGTGGATGTCAAATTATGTCAAAGCGATGAGTAAAGCTTTGTACCCTTCAGAAACTAAGAAGGTAAGCAGCAAAAATGATAGACATCGCATCTTGCATAAGTGATTTTTTTATCTACGCAAAAATACTGCGTAGTATGATTTCATCTTTGTTGTGTAATTAAAACAGGCCCTCTGGTTTATGGGGTATATCCAAGGGTTTGAAGTAGTGCCCTGCTACAATATAGGGTAAGTAGCAGGGCTATGATAAAGAACCTCTTTAGCTTAAAACTCAGCGCTGATGGTAAAAGAAGAAGCGCTACAAAATATAAGTTCATTAAAATATCAAGCGAGTCTTGTTGAGTGTTTCTGTATAGCACCATTGTATGAGGTATTGCAAAGTTTGTATCATCACTTCATATACAACTTGGCTTGAAGGTTTTGGCTATTCACCAAAAAATAGCCACCGGATCTGTAGGTCGTGGGTTCGATTCCCACTCTCTTAATTGAGATAGTTCAGCGGTTAGAACAACAGACATTTGGATGCACAGGTTCGATTCCTGTCGGGGCCACCTATTTTAGGCTTCGTAGCTCAGTTGGTAGAGCACTACGCTCATAACGTAGGATATGGACTGATACTCCATTTTCTAAAGCTGATTATCTTTTAAAACTGGTCGCCAGCCTGTCACGCTGTTAAATATGACAAAAATTGTGATTGCAAATCGGTTGATATAGTACTCTTACAATATCAACAATCTTGAAAGTACTTTGAAATATTGGTGTCGTTATGATTTGAAATAGCTGCTTTTTTTTATTCAGATATTAGATACTATTATCCTTTATATGGTAATACTCTCTTTTATTTTTTTTACCTAAAACCTGTTATTGAAGATATATCAAACTAATATTTCCGCACAGGAAAGATGATTTGCTTTCATTGTTTTTTTATAAAACAAATACTTGATTCTGGGAATCAATTAAAATATACTTTGAGCAAGGACTATACCCGTGGTTCTGGATTAAAGTAGACAAGGTCTCTGTTACAGGAATTGTCATCTAATGAATGTTTAATTTAAAAAGTAAAAAAATGAAACGAGTAAGAATTAATGCGGGCAAAGTAGGTTTAGTTTTCAAAAAAGGAGATTACCATCGTGCAATTACCAAAGGAATCCATTGGTTAGGGTTTAATGAAAGGGTAATACAATATGATCTTACAAAACCTTTTGCAGCACCAGTAGCACTGGAACTCTTACTACAAGACAAGGAGTTGGAAGCCATGCTACATCTAATTGAAGTAAAAGATAATGAGATCGTGCTGATGTACGAGAATGGTAATTTCAAAAATACATTATCCGCCGGTCGTTATGTCTACTGGAAAGGATTGATTGATTATGAATTTGCATCAGCAGATTTAAGTAAGATTTATATCACCGAAAAGATTGATAAATCATTGTTTAGCCATTATGCGTTGACTAAATACATCAGAGCATTCGAGGTAGCTGCTTATGAAAAAGCAGTATTGATTGTAGATGATGTGTATACCAAAACTTTAGAAAGTGGTACATACCGTTTCTGGAGAAATGATACTTCTATCAAGATTGCTAAAGCAGATTTACGTCAATTGCAACTAGAAATTTCGGGCCAGGAATTGTTGACTAAAGATAAAGCAGCAGTTCGTATCAACTTTTATACACAGTATAAAGTTACTGATATTGAAAAAGCTTTATTGGATAATAAAGACTACGAAAAACAATTGTATATCGCCATGCAATTAGTATTACGTACTTATGTAGGTACTTATACTTTGGATGAGCTTTTAGAACGTAAAGAAAGTATTGCACAAGCAGTATTTGAAGACACAAAAACAGAAGCTTCTAAACTAGGTGTAAAAATCCTAAACTGTGGTATCCGTGATGTGATCTTGACCGGTGAAATGAAAGATATCATGAACCAAGTATTGATCGCTCAAAAAAGAGCGCAAGCCAATATCATTACTCGTCGTGAAGAGACAGCCTCTACCCGTAGTTTGCTAAATACTGCCAAACTTATGGAAGATAATGAAATGCTCTACAAACTTAAAGAAATGGAGTATGTAGAGAAAA
This sequence comes from Aquimarina sp. MAR_2010_214, assembly GCF_002846555.1. Classification (NCBI taxonomy): domain Bacteria; kingdom Pseudomonadati; phylum Bacteroidota; class Flavobacteriia; order Flavobacteriales; family Flavobacteriaceae; genus Aquimarina; species Aquimarina sp. MAR_2010_214. The sequence goes on along the minus strand of NZ_PJMS01000001.1, from coordinate 3,863,199 downwards.
TTGCTGACAAAATCGGTGAGATTAGTGTCTCTGGAGACGGTGGTATGGTAAAACAATTGAAGGACATATTCTCTGTGAATAGGTAGGTGTGAAAAGAATGCACTGGTTTTTATAGCAGCTGGTGCATTTTTATTACAACATCATATATAACGTAACAAACTTTCATTAAAGGAAAATAAACGTAAACCATTCCAATATTTGAAGCAAACTAAAGAAGATTGAAAGTAATCCTCTAAAGGGAAAACACATCATGAATATTATCATCAAACATATCGAAATCATAGAACGGATTGATCAACTAATTCGTTTGCAGGCAACAGGTACACCAGAAGACTTTGCCTTTCGTTTAGGAATTTCTAAAACTAAATTATACAGAACAATTGGCGTAATGAAAAAATTAAATGCTCCAATTGAATATAATATACATTTGGAAAGTTTTGTTTATGTAGAGTCGGTAGCGTTTACTTTTGGGTTTTATAGAGAAGATTAAAATCATGTTTAAGTAGAGGAGTTAGCTTATAAGAATAGTTTGATTAAACCATTATTTTAATCTTCAGGACAAGTCCCTCCATAAATAATGTTTGGAATCAAAATAGCACCGTTAAAAAGTACTGGTTTACTTGTACGATTTTCTGCAAAATAATCATTAACGTAGGAAGCGTTAATATAAGCTTTCTGATTTCTTTGTTTTGTGGTTAAATCACACCAATATTTGAATTCGTCATGAAAAACATAAATAAATTTGAGAGATGCTTTTCCCTCAGAGTCTGTTGTAATTCTTCTTCTTTGATCTAAGCGTTCAGGCACATTAAATACTTTTACTATCATTTCTTGATTCGGTACTGCATTTGAAATATCAATTTCAAGATGATTCTCAATTTGGTATCGCTGTTTCTTATATTCTATTTTGACATCATTACATTTTGTTGCTAAAAGCGTAAAGGCCAATGAAGCAATTAAAAATAGTTTCATAGCATTTTTTTTAAATTATTAATTGTGAATGATTTTTGTTTTTAATAAAATTAGAATAAAGTAATAGTTTGTGCAATAGGAAATGCCCTGAAAAATTTAAGGGTTTTTCCTCTTCAAAAAAGGGGAAAACCCTTTTTAAAAAGGAGCTGTTCATTATACATACGATTGCTCTCATTTTTTTTTAAATTCTAATTAACCGATGGAAACTGAATTCGAATATAAATATCCTAAAACGTATTTAGGAAGGCTCTGGAGTTCGGTAAAGCAAAGTTTAACTAACTAATTTTCTTCAAAAAATCTTTATCAAAAGTTCCTTAAAAAGTTAATGTAACACTTTTTACACGACGACGTAGGACTATATAATACGCTGACGCGTACTTATATCTGATATTATATCAAATACGCGGTATCCGCCGTTTTACCTTACATAATACATTTGTACTATAATGTACTTGCGTTATGTATTACCCTGAGTTTGCCGAAGGGTCACTTTGCTTTGGTACGACATAATTTTGAAGATTAAGAATCTTTGAAATTGTGGGCGAGAAGATGAGTTGGCTTTCTAGTTCTACATTCTCTTTAAAAGTTTTCGGCTAAGTTCTAATTAGAATATGTTTTATCTTTACTTTATAAAAACGGAGAAATGATACCAGAAGATTTTAGAGATTTTTTCATTAGTTCATCGGCTTTGGTTCAATCAGAAATTGTTTCCACATTATTGGAGATCTCTACTGAGGGTTCAGCCCTGATTGATAGCAATCAGAGTAAAGCCATAAGCTGTCCTCATTGTAAGTGCAATAAAATTAAGGCTAATGGTAAGCTCAAAGGAGTACAGCGCTATGTTTGTAATACTTGTCATAAAAACTTTAGTGAAACTACCGGTAAGTTCTGGTACAACCTCAAGAAGAAAGACAAAGTTAATCGTTATTTATTCTGTTTACTCTCTGGATATAGTATTCGCAAGAGTGCCAAAGAAACAGGGATTTCTATTCAGACTTCTTTTGATTGGAGGCACAAATTACTTGTCTCCTTTGGGAGCGTAAGTGTGGATGAATTCCAAGGAATCCTAGAGAGTGATGATCTTTTCTTTGCTTACTCTGAAAAAGGGAATCGAAATTTGGATCGTCCTGCTAGAAAACGTGGCGCAAAGGCAAGTAAAGCTGGTCTCAGTAATGAAAAAGTAGCTGTGATAGCCAGTTGTGACCGATCAGGGAACAAAGATTTCAAAGTAGCTACCAGAGGTCGCATTAGTAAAAGTGACTTGGAGACTATATTACAAGGGAAGTTGGCTAAAGTAGAAACCCTTTGTAGCGACAGTCACAGAAGCTATACTGCATTTGCAAAAGACAAGAAGGTAGCACACAAAAAATTTAATGCTTCGAAGGGTCAAAGAGCTGTTGACAAAATATATCACGTACAAAATGTGAATAATATGGATATGCGTCTAAGGAAATTTATGGAGCCCTTCAATGGAGTGGCAACAAAATACCTTCAGAATTATCTGAATTGGTTTTTAGTCTTAGAAAAAATAAAAAATTCAACCAGTAAAATGGCAACCGTAGCAGCTATAGCCTTTGCTTCCAATACTGCCTGGATGGAATTTAAAAACATAGTAGTAAATAATATGCTTTTTAGAACTTAGCCAAGTTTTCTAACGAAAAGCCTCTTTAAAAAAAAGGTAATGTAACACTTATTGCCCGAAACGACAGTAGGAGAGTAGGGGAATGTGTGTGTAATGGATTACACTTCTAAAACATCTTTCTAGAATCAGCATTTGAAGATCCGTTTCGCATTAAAACTTTAATAAATTTGTATAGAATTTTTATCTTATTTTAACTTATGCTCAATCACATAATTTCCCCAATCTACAATAGCTTGAATCAGAGGTATTAAAGTTTCGCCAAACTCAGTTAGAAAGTATTCTACTTTTAGAGGTGGTTTTGAGGTATAAACTTTCCTCTTTATGATTCCATCTTTTTCCAATGTTTTTAACTGCAAACTCAAGGTGCGTTCAGTTACCCAAGGTATTTTCTTTCTAAGTTCATTATATCGTAATGTATTATTTTTCAGGTGATATATGATAACTGTTTTCCATTTCCCACCAATAATTCCCATCGCTAAACTTGTACAGCAGGGATATTCTTTTTCGTTAAATGTATACATATTTCTAATTTAATTAAACTATCATTTTTGACCGTTATTGCAAAGATAATATAATATACTTAATATTGTAACTATATTAAGTATAGTAATAAAATCATAATATGATTTGTTTGAATTTGAAAGAGATAAAATAAAACTAACAAATGCTTTTAGAAAAACATTTCTTTAGGTAAAAAAAATCAAACATTAAAAAAATAATAAAAGATAAGCTATGAGCCCAGTTTTAATTGATAGTATTGGTTACGCAGCTTTAGTGATTAATCTATATTCTATGTCCACCAAAGGTGAATATAAGCTGCGATTAATTTCACTAATTGCGAATATAGGTTACATTTTTTATGGCGCATTAATTAGTGCTTCACCAATAATAATAGGATGTACAATTGCTGTGTTTCTCCATGGATTTCACATAAGAAGATTACGAATAAAAGATAATAGCAATGATTAGAATAAAAAAATCCAAAGAATCAGACACAGAAGTTTTAGCACTTTTAGGAAGATTAACATGGGCTGAATCTCATGGTCATTATATAGATGATAAAAACAATCTATTAAAATACCTTGACGAGAATTTTTCAGTTTCTAAAACGAAACAGAATATAAAAAACCCCAAGCAACACTTCTATATTATTTATGCAGATGATTTACCTATTGGTTATGCGAAATTAATAGTAAATGTTATACATGAAAATGTTGCTTCACAAAACAATTGTCGATTAGAACGAATTTTCATCCTTAATGATTTTATACCCTTAAAAATTGGAAAACAGTTACTAACTTATGTTGAAGAGCAAGCCAAAGCATTAAAATTAGATACCATGTGGCTTTCCGTTTATATAAAAAATAATAGAGCCATAAGGTTCTATGAAAAAAATGAATTTAAAAACGTTGGAGAATTAAATTTTATAGTCAATGGAAATTCTTATGAAAACATCGTATTCTCTAAAAAACTATAAGGATGTCTGAATACAATAAAACAATAATTTTTAAAGTTTAAATCAATTTATTAAATCTGCGAGATGATGTGGCTGGGAATTATGATTACTATTTCTGTATCATAATGGCGTTGGCTTTCTTGTTCTACACATTCTTAAAAGTTTTCTAACGAAATGTTCTTTTTAAAAAGGTAATGTAACACTTGTTATACGAGCCGACGGCAGGAGGGGAGTGGGAATGTGTATGGAATGGGTTATATTTATGTTAGTTTTAAATTTTAAATATGGTTTATTCTCCGGAATTTCTTGAAAAAATTAGACATGAGAAAGGATTTGATCCATTCTCTACGAATTTTAATAAAAATAAATTTGCCAATATTATAAGAAATAAAAAAGATTATAAACTAGCTAATTCATTAATTATATTGAACATTAACATTTTCAATCCCTTATTAAATAATGTTAATATACTTACAAAAAAATCATCATTAAGCTATTCTCAATTGGTTAAATATACTATATGCTTATCAAATTATGAAACACATTTGACTCAATATTCCTTTAAACAAAAATTAAAAAAATCTAAAGAAATAAATCTAATTACTGAAAACGATACCGTTTTTGAAAATATATTAGATATAACATCTTTTCAGCTTGAATTCTTTACTTATTTAAGTTTTTCTAATAAGAATTCTTTACTTTCTTTTGATGAAAAAGAAGTAGATATAGTATCCCAAATTTTACATTTCTCCAATTGCTGTTTTGAATATAAAAAGCATTATGAAAAGGCTATATGGTCAGCAGGAGAAATTATATTAAATAAAGATAATATTTCATTTAATTTTGGAGACAATAGATTTCTTAAATCACGTGATATCGGTATAAAAAACATACAAAACACTTTATTAGGTGCTATAGGTGATAATCATATCGAGAGTGAGGTAAAGAATTTCACTTTAAATAGAATGAATACTAATCCAATAATTGTTGGTGAAATTAATTTTTCAATAGATGAACAAATTTCTTATAGAAAAAGAGCAATAAGTGATTGTAATTATGTTAGTGATTTTTTAGTTTTTGCAAAATCATATTATTCACACATTTTGCAAGATAAATTACCTGAATTATATGATTTAAATATTTTAGACTGTTTTATCATATTTTCAGAAATTCAACATATTGTGAATTTGTATCAAAAGCCTGTATTATTATCTACAGAAGAAGGGATTCTAAACAATTTAAAAGAATATTTACCCAAAATAAGTGTTAGTAGTTTTGAGAAATCATTAATTAAAGTTCTCCCATATAAAAAAGAGGTAATTTGTAATTTTCTAAATAAGTGCATTTATTTAAATTCTGACTCTAAACCTTTCGATCTTCATATATTTCCATTAATCATAGTTGATGATAATATCTATTTTACTTTTAATCAACTAGAAAGGAGTTCTATCCATCTAATGATAGATAACTGGTTATCAGTTGGCGATATAAACAATTCAATAAAAGGTATTAATTATGAGAAGCTAGTTAAGGAGAAATTCAATCATATAACTGATTCTAAAAATTCAAAAATATCAGTTCTTCCAATAAAAAAAATTGATAAATTTAACGGACAGATAGATTTAGTTCTTAAGATCGAAAATTTATATATAGTTGCAGAATTAAAAGCAGAAGTCTATCCTATAAATTCAAGAAAGTATTATAGTAGTTATCATTATGGAGATTTATATAAAGGGGCAAATCAATTAATTGAAACCAAAAAATTTATTATAGAAAACTCTAGGATATTGCCTAAAGAACTAAGTGGTATAACCGAAGATAATGTGATTTTTGTATTAATAACAAATTTCCCCGTTTATGATGGGTTAAAAATCAAAGGCTTTCCTATTATTAATGAAGAAACACTTTTAAATTATTTCTATACTGATAGAATGAAAATCAAATCAGTAAGTAAAGGAAATACTCAAATAATTGAAGAAATAATGTACTATAATAATGAAAAAGAATTTATTAAGAATCTAAAAGCGTATATTGATAATCCTCCATTCTTAAAATTCATGAGTAAGAGTTCAAGCGTTAATAAATATATCTATAGCGTTAACCATAATATGCCTTCAATCGAATTTGAAATTGTAGAATTTTGACCATTGAAATAAAAACTTTTTATGATTTAGATTCTTTAGTAGGCACTAATAATTCTCTAATATCCACATCCAAAATCTCAGCAATACGCTTTAAATCTTTTAAATGCGGTTGTGATTTATTATTACACATAGAAGTAACTGTATTAGGATTTCTATCTAGCTCGGCAGCTAGTTCTTTTTGACTCATCCCTTTAATAATCAGTACTTCTTTTATTCTATTTATTCTTTCTGCCATATAGTAAAATTAGTCATAATGATAGTTTCATACAATCCACTAAACTTAGGAATACTGGTATATATGATAAAAACATTGTTTATAACTATGTTTGCATTGGTTAAATCAATATTTATACCATTCTAAACATATAATTAATATGAAAAACAAAGAATTAATCATTGAAGTTATACAACAAGATTTAAAACATAGTCAACTATTATATGGTTTAGATGAAATAGGGCTTTGCGGTACTTAGCTTTACTTTATAGAAATATCAGAAATAGTTAGCAGACTTATGAATGTACCAGTGGAAAAACAGGTGATCATTGGATGGAAACTTATATGAATTTTATGAGAGATACTGTTAATTATAAAATTAGTCACTAGATAAATTTTCTCTTATTTTTTTCTTCTCAAATGTTTCTTTAAAAATGTAATGGAATACGCTTTGCCCGAAGCGACAATAGGAGTGAAGTGGGAATGTGTATAGAATGGGATTATTACCTATCACATAAATTGTACTCTCAAATTTTATATATCTAACTAAATTCGCTATATTACACCAATAGTATGATTATTTAAACACCTAATTATGTCAACAATTAGAAAAACGATCACATTTACAGAGAAGCAAGATAAGTGGATAAAGTCTCAAATTAAGGCAGGAGAGTTCACAAATGATAGTGAATATCTTCGTGATTTAGTAAGGCGTGACCAAGCTAAAAAGGCTAAATTCTCAGCACTTAAAGCAGCTATAACTGAAGGTATGGATAGTGGTATTAGTGATAAATCTGTTCCAGACATTATGAAAGATGTTGAAGAACGAATGCGAGCAGATGGGCGTTTATAAAGTATCTGGAAAAGCAGAAACAGACATTACCAAAATGTACGAATATGGTATTGAAACATTTGGATTAAAACAAGCTAAAGAATATTTATTAGGAATGCACACACTTTTTCAAGTATTAGCTGATAATGCTAATCTTGGACGTGATGCATCAGAATTTATTCTATCATTAAAACGATTTTCTTATAAATCTCATACTATTTTTTATTTGACTACAGATATTGATATTTTGATTATTCGTGTATTAAACCAAAGCATGGATTATGAAAAGAATTTATAAATTTTAACTCACATCTTAATACAATAAAACAATAATTTATAAAGTTTAAAGCAATTTTATATAATGTCTTATTATGATTACTATTTTTGTATCATAATGTTCTGCGTTATGTAACTTGAGCTTTGGTTAAAAGCGAAAGTTGTTACTACAGTTTCTTGAAAAAATTTATTCTCAAAAGTTTCTTCTACGATGTTAATGGAACACTTTTTATGCGACGACGTAGGAGGGAAGCGTAATGTGTGTGAAATGGAAGTTATAGTTTTAATGTTAAAATTATACACCGTATATTTATAATTTAAATTCAGACAATATGAAAGATAAATATGCAAATGGTTACGTCTTTATGGCTTCAAGTTTAGATGGTTTTGTTGCGCGACAAGATAACTCGTTAGACTGGTTAATGAAGTATGGTGTAGATGAAAATGACAATAGCTTTGAGGAGTTTACTGAAAATATAGATGTATTAGTAATGGGAAGTGGTACGTTTAAAACTGTACTTGGTTTTGACCAATGGCCTTATAAAATGCCTACATATGTAATGAGTAGAATATTAACTCAAGGAGATGTTCCAAAATCATTACAAGACAAAGTAACAATTAAAGCTTTAAGCCCTAATGAACTTATGCAATTTCTTGTTCAAAAAGGCTTAAAAAAAGTATATGTTGATGGAGGTAAATTGGTACAATCATTTATCAATAATGGATTGATTAACGAAATTACGCTTACACTAATTCCTATTCTTATAGGAAAAGGAAAACGATTGTTTGATGAAACAGAAAGCGATATTGATTTAGAATTAATTAATTCTAAACAGATGAAGTTTGGGTTTGTACAAAACCACTATCGAGTATTAAAGAAATAAAGATGACAAATAAGGCATTAGGTAGACCGACAAGCGATAAATTGTTATTGTCAAAAGATGATATTCTAAAAGAGGCACTTATAATTCTTGATGAACAAGGAGAAAGTGGGCTTTCTTTTAGAAAGTTAGCAAAAGTATTTGGAGTTACTGCAATGGCTTTAAAACATCATGTAGGTTCACGTCAAGATATCATTAAAAGCCTTGTAGAAATTGTTTATAAGAACGTAAATAATATTCCTAAAACTAAAGATTCTAAAGATGTAATTAGAAAACTATTAGGAAACTATTGCGAATGTGTTTTTAAACACCCTAATGTATCAAGATTACTATTAGGAGACCACTCATTAATTAATCAGGAGTTAATTAGTCTTACAAATTCTATTAGAGAGCATGCCATTTTGTTAGTTAATGATGAAACTGAAGGTATTTTGTTTGCAGATGTGATTGTTGATTACACACATGGGTTTGCATTAGCAGCAGCTTCCCAAAATAAAAAAACAGATTTAGGAGTATTGACTATCAATGACTTTTATAAAGGAATAGATTGGATATTTGGAAGAGTATAACACTATGAAACACATTAAAATAAAAGGAGCGAGACAAAACAATTTAAAGAATATCAATGTTAATATTCCAAGGAATCAAATAGTTGTTTTTACAGGATTATCAGGTTCTGGAAAATCTTCTTTGGTGTTTGAAACTATCACTGCTGAAGCCCAAAGACAACTGTATGATACATTTAGCACATTTGCAAGAAGTCGTTTACCGAAATACGACCAAGCGGACTATGATGCAATTGAAAATCTATCTCCAGTAATCCTTTTAGAACAGAAACGTATTGTAGGAAATTCACGCTCAAATGTTGGAACATTATCTGAAATTTCTGCATTTTTAAGATTGTTATTCTCAAGAATAGGTTCACCAGAAGTTGGTATGTCTAATCACTTTTCTCCTAATTCTCCAGAAGGTATGTGTCCAAAATGTGGAGGAGCAGGTTCAATAAATGATTTAGATATTAACGGAATCATTGATTGGAATAAATCTTTAAAACAAGGAGCAATTCTCTTCCCAGATTTTAAAGTGAATTCTTTAGCTTGGAAATTGATAGTTAACTCTGGTTTTTTTGATATGGATAAACCATTAAAAGAGTATTCCGAAAAGGAAAAAGAAACATTGTTTTATGCAGATGGACTCAAGTTTAAATTAAGTGAAGGAGAACAAGGATTCGATGCAAATTTTAATGGTATAGTTACAAAAATAAATAGAGGATTTTTAAAGAAAGATTTCAATAGTCTTTCTAAATCAAGACAAAAAATTATAACGCAGTTTGTGAAATCAACAACCTGTAATGATTGTCATGGAGCACGATTAAAAAAAGAAGCATTGGCATGTAAAATTAATGGCAAGAATATTTATGAACTTGGACACGTACAGCTTACAGAGTTCCATAGCTTTTTAAAATCAATTGAAAGTCAGAAAGTAGAAACTGTTTTAGAACAACTTTTAAAACGAACAGACAACCTTATAAAGATTGGTGTTGGTTATTTAAATTTATCAAGAGCAACAGGAACATTATCAGGTGGTGAGGCACAGCGTGTTCAATTAGCAAAACAGTTAGGCAATAGTTTAACCGAAATGTTATATGTTTTAGATGAACCAAGTGTTGGCTTGCATCCAAGAGATGTAGATTTGGTTGCAGATTTATTAAAAGAGTTACGTAGCCAGGGAAATACAATTTTAATGGTTGAACATGACCCAGATTTAATAAAAATTGCTGACCATATTGTAGATATGGGACCACACGCAGGAAGTAGAGGAGGAGAAGTGGTATTTCAAGGAAATTTTGATGAATTATTAAAGGCTAAAACACTAACTGGCAAATATATAAATCAAAAAATCCCAGTAAAAAAGAACTTTAGAAATTGGATTAATTATTTTGAAATTAAAAACGGAACAGCTAATAATTTAAAAAATATAAATGTTAAGATTCCTGAAGGAATATTTGTTTGTGTTACTGGAGTTGCAGGTTCTGGTAAGAGTTCATTAATTCATAAAGAGTTTTTAAAAGCACATCCAGATGCAATAGTTATTGACCAATCACCTGTTGGTAAATCTATTCGTTCAAATCCAGCAACTTATACAGGAGTATTCGACCAAATTCGTGATTTATTCGAAAAAGGAAACCCAACGACCAGAGCTTCCTTATTTAGTTTTAATGCAGAAGGAGCTTGCGAAAACTGTAAAGGATTAGGATACATTTTAATGGATTTGGCATTTATGGACCCAATAAAAACCAATTGTGAAAAGTGTAATGGGAATCGCTACAGGAGTGAAGTTTTAAACCACAAATTTAATAATAAAACGATTATAGATGTTTTAGAATTAACAGTAAATCAAGCAATCGATTTCTTTAATGATAAGAAGATTCTAAAAAAATTAAATGTCCTTCAAGAAGTTGGGTTGGGTTATTTACAATTAGGTCAACCATTGTCAACTTTATCTGGAGGTGAATGCCAACGTGTAAAATTGGCAAGTGAACTACATAAAGAAGGAAACATTTATATTCTGGATGAACCAACAACAGGTTTGCATTTATCTGATATCACCAAGATTATTGAACTATTAGAAAAATTAGTAAATAAAGGGAATTCAGTAATTGTTATTGAGCATAGTTTAGATATTATGAATAATGCAGATTGGATTATAGATATTGGTCCTGAAGGAGGCAAAAATGGAGGCGAATTGATTTTTGAAGGAACACCATCAGAACTTCAGATGAAAAGCGAAAGTTATACTTCAAAATTTCTAAATCTTTATAATAGTTCGAATTTGCCGACCTCATAAAACTTTGGTCAAAACACGAGATATAATGATTGCTCCAGTGGAGGAATTATTATATCTGCGAGATGATGCGGCTGGATAATGGTGGTAACCTAGATTAAACAAAACGTTGTAAATCGCCAACACGCCAGCTCGCTCACAAAATCAAAAGTCTACTAGACTTTCAATTTTATGCCGTCTAAAATATAGCGATTGAGCTCCAACGCACCAGCTGGCTCTTGCATATAAAGGTCTGGAAGACCTTTATATTTCAGCCCTGTTTTCAAAGTTTTGTGCAGTCTTGATTTTTTTGTTTAGCTCACGCGTTAATATTTTATTGGAGTTCGTGAATCTCCTAAAGTCGATTTCTTTTTTTATTAAGAAAAAAAGATAAGCTAATTTAGATATATGATAAATACAAGCTACAAATTAGATACAATTCTCATTAATTCAGTAATAGTAAGTGGTGTACATAAAGACTTTTACGACAATTGGGCGGATATTGAAGACCAAAATATAGATAGTTCAATTTCTGGTATATATTTTTTACAGAGATATAATAATGATGAAATAATTCCTATTTCAAGGTTAATTGGTAAAGACAATCAAGGCATTTTATATATTGGAAAGTCAGAGAATTTAACAAGAAGGCTTGGAACTCTTATTAACCTGATAAATGGAACATCTACAACAGGCAAGCATAGCATGGGTTTGAGATATCAAGAAATAGAAGTATTCCAAAAGCATTTAAAACCTGAAAATATCAAACTACGTATAATTTTTTGTGATAATCCAAGAGACATAGAATCTTCTATGTTATTGGAATATTTATATAAGTTTGGTGAATTACCACCATTAAATAATTCAAAGTAGATTCTATTTTACATAATATTAATTGGTAGAATTAAAAAAAGTTTAAATAGTTACGAGAATAAAACAAGTGCATAGAATTTTATTTTTACTCACATATTTAATTATTTGCAGAAACTTCAAATGTGTTCGTGAATCTCCTAAAAAGTCGATTTCATAAAATTTATGCTCTTGTGGCAAGCTTACGAGAATCGTCTAAAATTTTTTATTACGTACATTTTATCGAATACGCGATTTTTAATTAGTGCAAAAAGGTTAGCTTTTATTTTGGCGTTGGTAAGCGATGGATAATTGTGTGTAAAATAAATTGCCAGAGCAATTTGATTTTATAAAACAATCGAGCGCTTGGTAGCGGCTATTTTACATAACGGCTAATTATAGATACAAATGTAAGCAGAATGTTTAAACAATAGTTTTTTTTGTAATTATGATGACCCCAGTCAGTAGCTACGATCATTATGAAATTGAATCACTGTGGGATATTTTACATAATACTACATTATAGTTACAATAGAACTAACAAGCCGCAAATTGGCTTTTACATAATTGCTGACGATATAAAACACCTAACGGTGTCGTTATATCTGCAACTATGTAAAATACTACGTATGCGCCAATTTGCTATAATATACATTTGTACTATAATTTATATTATGTAAAATAGAATATTTAGTTGCTTCCCTGTTATTTATTTGAGCTATTACTAATTATTAGATACTGCAGTATTATTTTTCTCTTCGAGTTTTAATACATTACCTCTATATCGTATTGATGTTCGGTAATTACTATGTATTATAATATCACTTCTCAAATTTGGATATAGTGTCACTGATACTCTAAGCCATTCTGTAGCATTCCTAATTTTAAAGTTCATCAAGTACCTTTGTTTTTTCTCATTGTATGTAACTTTAACATGCTCTGGTACGCCATCAAATTCTATGTTATTGCTCTTATTATTAAAACCTGCAGATATTTGGCGTTCTCCATAATACGGTAAATAGATCGATATACTATCTCCAATCATTCTAAAATGATTTAAATTTCCTGATAAACTTATATTACTCGCTGTACTTCCTGGAGGAAACAATACGCTATTGGTCAATTCATTAAGACTAGCACTAGCTATTGGTGATGCCCAATCCGATATAATCTCTAGCCTTTTTTGTGCTACCAATTCATCTAAAACCTTACTTTCATTTGTAGATACCTCCATATTTTGAGAACTTCCACAACTGATTAGCAAACAGCTTGTAAATATTAAAAAAAGAGTTTTCATTTTTATTGATAATATACTAATTATCGCCTCAAATAGTATATCATTTTTTAAAATATTAACACATTTTTCTAGCATAACATTCAGTAAATCAGATTATTAATAGAATGTTTTAGGCTCTAAAACCTATACCTTCCTCGTACATATAATAAATTTGGGGTTCCATAATACCCAAACTCTGATGTACCAAAGTTTAGATTATGATTTACCTCTAAAGAAAAATTAGTGTCAAAATCATACCCCATACCATATATAAACTTAGTCTGTAACGGAACTTTTATTATATCATGATTTACATTTCGTGTAAGTTCTATTTCCAAACCAGAAAAAAGATGAAATTTATTTGTCAAATGTAATTTTCCTCTAATCGGCATTTTAAAAACATCTGCAGATAGATATGTATCATTATACCCCTGTAATTCTATAAATAAATTTGAATTTACTTCATAGTTAATTGTAAAATATGCATGCTGTTCACGACTTGATAGTCCAGAATATGAAAATCCACCGATTGCTAATTTTGATTTCTTATCTACCACCCCATTTGTATCTGTTTCTTTTTCCTGTGCATATATTTGTTTTCCAGATAAGAAAACAGAAAATATAACTACTCCTACTACAAGAATAGTATGCCTTTTTCCATGCATTCGAAACAGTTTTAATCTTTGTTTGTTGTATTCTAAAGAGTCACTATTTATCATAATTAAGTGATGATATTAGTTAAAAAATACTATTCGCATAAAAGACTATCAAAAATGATGTTGCGTTACAGAATATAACATTCTACTTTAATTCTTTGTGGGGCAAATACGTTACTTTTGCCAGATGCAAAAAAATAAGTTCGCTCAGTTTGAATTTGTAACCCTTATGGCATCTTTAATGTCTATTGTTGCTTTGGCTATAGATGCTCTTTTACCAGCACTTGATATTATAGGAATTACTATTGGTACTACGCAGATAGCAGATAATCAATTGTTAATTACTATGATTTTTCTTGGCCTTGGTATTGGTCCATTAATTTTTGGGCCAATATCAGATAGTTTAGGGAGAAAACCTGTTGTGTATGTGGGGTTTGCGCTCTTTATTATTGCAAGCTTCATCTGTGTTTTTGCTACAAGTATAGAAATGATGGTATTAGGTCGAATTCTACAAGGTATTGGACTATCAGCACCCAGAACTATTGCTATTGCCATGATTCGAGATATCTATAGCGGAGATTATATGGCACGTATCATGTCATTTATCACCGTAGTATTTATTTTAGTGCCTATTATTGCCCCCGCATTGGGAAAATTTATATTAGATCATTATGATTGGCAAACGATATTTTATGTACAAATGGTGTTTAGTATACTAGTATCTTTTTGGTTTTGGAAACGACAAGCTGAAACCTTAGAAATATCTAAACGTATTAAATTTACATCTACTATTTTTATGGATGGCCTTAAAGAATTAGTACAATACAAAACGACCATTGGATATACCCTTATTTCGGGCTTCATTGTGGGGTCTTTTATGGTTTATCTAAGTACTTCGCAACAAATTTTTGAACAGCAATATCAGTTAAAAGAAGAATTTCCATATATATTTGGTCTTTTAGCATTTTCAATAGGTTCTGCTATTTTCTTAAATGGAACGCTTGTTTTAAAATATGGTATGGAGAAATTGGTTACCACTTCTCTATTTGCATTTTTTGGGATTTCTCTGTTATACATCATATTATTTTATAACTCTTCAAATCCAAGCGTAGAAATTTTATTACTATTCTTCGGAATGCAATTTTTTGCTATTGGGTTTTTATTCGGAAATTTAAGGGCTTTAGCCATGCAACCTGTTGGTCATATTGCAGGTATAGGTGCTGCAATTACGGGTTTTGTTTCTACAATGATGGCAGTTCCAATCAGTACCTATATCGGAAGATTTGTTTTGGGTACTACCCTACCTCTTTTTATTGGGTTTTTGGTATGTGCCATACTTTCTATTATTATCCTTTTGTACTTAAAAGTATCTGTAAAGCGACAAAAGATTAATGACTAATAGAAATAGTTATCTATTATTCTCTTTATTTGTATTACTATCGTCTGGAACAGATAAATCACCATTTCCAGCAATGGCAAATCGATCTTTTTTTGATCCATATCCAAAATTTGAAGATCTACGATATTTATTCTGGAAATCTGCAAATCGTCTTTTTCTAGTGGGTTTTTCTTTACTACTCATAATGGTAAGTTTTAGTTAAATTAAACGATTATCAATTAATTCTATTTCTAAGTTATTACTTTTTTTGATTTTAATCTATTCATTTAAAACACTTTATATTTATTTTATGATACGTACGAACAATCCTGCTTAGAGTTTGGTATAAGTCTTCTATTTCTTATTTTTATCGAGAATTACAGTGATTTCTTTGGCATTATGTTCCTCTACAACAAAAAGAATATTGTAATCTTCAGGCACTAAACTATTCTAATAAAACTCACCAACCTTATTGATTACTTGCCTAGCATCAACTAATCCTTATTATTTTGTAATATGAAATAATTTAGAAAGCTATAAGTCTGTAGCTTAAATAACTGTAGCTAGTATAGATTGATCATAGTGTAAAATTGAGATAAACCCTTGGAATGGTTCTTGATTATTTTTAACTTAGTAACATTATAATTATCCCTATGAGAACTTTTCTCTATATTTTTATTGGTATCATTTATGTGCAAGGATTTGGGCAAGATATTATCCCTAATACCACACAGTTACCAACTAGTACAACTTCTGATTATGCATTAATCAATGATTATCAAGGTATTATTTTTGACAAAGAAAAGTCAAGAGTATCTTTTGATTTTATAGAAGATAAAACTTCTGGTACCATTGCAGGATTAGATTTCAAAATTAATTTCAATCCTCAAGATCCTGAAAATGCAACTTTTAAAGGTACAGCACTTATTACTACACTAGATACCGATAATTTTTTACGTGATGGACACTTAATGTGGGAAAAATTCTTCTATAGAAAAAAGTACCCAAAAATAAGTTTTACGAGTACTCATGTAGTTTCTTTTGATAAGAATATCTATAAAGTCATAGGTAATCTTACTATTAAAGGAATACAAAAAGAAATTATTCTCACGTTCTCTCTTGATGATAAAAAACTATTAGGAAAAACTACTATCCACACTAGTGATTTTGGAGTAAATATTCATGATGAGCGTGAAAAGAATAAATTAGATATTCGATTCTATTTTCCAATACTTCAATAAAAAAGCAGTACGTTTATAGTACTGCTTTTGTGAATTTATTCTTATTTGGTAAACTTATTTACTTCTATATCTTATTTCCGTTAATATCTAACTCGATGACTACCTTATTCAATTTTTTAACTTCTTCTAATTGAGTGGCTTTATCTCCTACAACAACATAAATCATTTTATCTTCTTCAATATGCTTGGATATAACTGATTTAAAATCTAATTCACTCATATCAATAAGCTCTTTCTGATCATCTTCTATAAACGAGGCCGGTTTATTATACTTACTCATCTCTCTTAAGATACTTAACTTATCATCCAATGCTTCATAATCTCTAGTACTCCCTTTTAAAATCTTAGTTTTTGTGATTTCTGCATCATTCTCACTAAAACTTTCACCATAAGAAGTTATCATTTCTTCTATAATCTTGAGAGATGGTAGTGTGGCATTTGAACGCACACTTGTTACTACAAAAAATGGAGAGATGTTCTTTTGTGCTCTAATTACCGAATATGCCCCGTAAGTATACCCTTTTTGAATACGCAATGTTTGAAACAATCTTCCGCTGGACCCACCTCCTAAAATTTCGTTGGCATAATCTAGATTATTAAACTCAGGGTTTGTTGCTGATAATGCTAATTTGCCAATAAATATAACTGATTGTTTAGATTCTGGTACATCTATAAAGTACAAATGACCGGCTTGATCTTTTTCTGAGATTTCTATTTTGGGAATTACTACACTTTCAGTATTCCAGCTAGAAGCAAGCGATGATAATGTTTCTTTTACTCTACTCTTATTTATATTTCCTGCAATATGAAAAGTTGCATTTTGAGGCGATAGATTTTTGTAATGAGTTTTAATATCATCCAAAGAAATATTCTCTGTGGTTTCTAATGTTCCAGAATTTGGGAGTCCTAAAATATTCTGACTTCCATATAATAATTTATTAAAATTAATCGAAGCAATAGCTTGCGGACTAGCTTCTCTACCTTTTAAATTAGTCTGTAAGGCTTGTTTTAAACGAGTATACTCTTTCTCATCCCACCGTGGTTGTAATAATATCTCTTCGATCAACCCTATAGTCTCTTCAAAGTTTTTAGCTAAACAAGAGGCCTTCAAACGTATTTCTTCTGTTCCGCTAGTAATATTGATTGATGCCCCTAATAATCCAATAGCTTCTTCTAACTCTGCCGAAGTTTTTGTAGCTGTACCTTCCATCATCATACTAGTCATAAAACTAGACATTCCTGATTTCTCTATTGGGTCTAATAAATGTCCACCCGGAATTATAATATCGAAACTAACTAGTGGCAACTCGTTATTTTCTATACCGTACAGCTTCATTCCGTTTGATAATTCTCCTGTCCATACTTCTGGAGATTTAAACAATGGTAATTCTCCAAAATCAGGCTCACTTCTATCATGTAAAGACGGTGTTTTTTCATATACTGCTTCTTCTCCTTGTTCTACTTCTTCACTGGCAACATCTTGTTTCACTTCCTCTACCCATACTTTAGCTTCTTGAGCATCTGTGACAGCAAGGTTTAATTGATTTTTTGGTACTACGCTGGTCATAACATAGTTTTTATCTTTGATATATTTGGTATAGACTCGCATGATATCATCACGAGTAACCGCATTCGTTAATTTGGCAGTTTCTGAAATATAACCAGGATCTCCTTTAAATTCATTATCCTGAACCAATTGAAATGCTTTATTAAGTACGGTGCTAAATCCTTTATATAATTGAGTTTCGAGCTCGGCTTTGATCCTTTTGAGTTCATTATCAGTAAATCCTTCTTTTTCAAAACGTCGCAATCCATTGTTTATAGCTGTTTTAACACTATCTAAATCTGTCTCAGCGTTTGCTCGTACTATGAATGAAAACTCACCGGCAATCTCGCTAGATCTCTGAAAACTTCGAGGATTAGGTGCCAGTTTCTTTTCTTCAACAAGAATCTTATATAAAGGTGATTTTTTACTTCCGCTTAATAATTTACCCAAAATACCCAAAGCATATGTATCTTTATGATACTCTTCTACTGTAGGATATATCATTCTAAGTTCTGGAAGCTTTGCAAAGTTATCTTCAAAATATAAAGATTTACTACTTTCTAGAGTAACAGGCATTGGTTCTAAAGGTTTAACATCTGATCCTTTTCTAATTTCTCCAAACCATTTTTTAACCAATTCTTTGGTCTTATCAATATCAATATCTCCTGCTATTACTAATGAACCATTACTAGCCCCATAGAATTGATTATAAAATTCTTTTACGTCATCTAGAGTTGCTGATTGCAGATCTGGAAGTGATCCAATGACTGTCCAACTATAAGGATGTCCTTCTGGATATAGGTTTTTACGAATAATTTCATCGGTATATCCATAAGGAGCATTATCAACTCGTTGTCTTTTTTCATTTTTAACGACTTGTTTCTCTCTTTCTAGAGCTGCTTCAGTAACCGTATTGATCATATATCCAAAGCGATCAGAATCTATCCACAGGATTTTTTCGAAAGCATCCTTTGGTACAACTTCATAATATACGGTTCCATCATTCCAGGTACCACCATTTCTTGTTCCTCCCCATTCTGGTATTAATTTTCGGTTAGCGCCAACAGGGGTGTTTTCTGAATCATTAAAAGACATATGTTCAAAGAAATGTGCAAAACCTGTTTTACCCGGTTTTTCTCTATTAGATCCTACGTGCATCATAGTTGCTACTGCCACAATAGGATCACTATCATCTTTATGTAGAATGACTTCTAGACCATTATCTAATGTGAATTTTTCATAATCGATTTTAAATTCTGGAGAAGTATCAGATATTTCTTCTTTAGTAACTTTTTGTTCTGAATTAGAACAAGAATATAACATTCCAAATACGGCAATTAAAGTTAGTGCTTTTGTACAAAATGACATTGTGAAAGGATATTTTGATTAATGAATTGCTTAGTTGATTCCCAAAAATAGGGAAACAGTACCTAAGAATTTCTTAAAATGTTTATAAAACTCTAATGAACTAAGCGGCAAATTATTAAAAAGTGACTACACATGCTGAATATTGACCATGATGAGTAATGGATATAGGTAATTCTAAGGAATGTTCATCAATATTTATTATCGGGACTCCCCTACTATTCTTTCTAAAGTAAATCAATGGTGAAGATATATTAAGTTTTTTAGTGATGATTTCTTTTAGTTTAGAATGTACATCTACTTTTTTATCATATACTGAAGAGTAATATCCTTTATCAGATGATATCCTTGCAATACTATACACATATTCATCTTGGCTAAGTGTAATCGTTTTGTAGACATCGTTATCTACATTTACAGCGCCATTTAGCGTACATTGATAACTTTTGGGATTGTACTTCGGAAAAAAGTTAAATCGCCTCTGATGAGCTTTATATGCCGCCTCTTTCATACTCCAAAACTTCCAGATTTGTAATTCTATATTTTCTGAAGTATAAATATATTGTAGTTCTGTTTTGGTAAATATTTTTTGCAACCAACCTCTCCTCTGCCAATTACTCTGATGATTGGCCAATTGAAGGTCTACAATATCATTACCAATCATTTGGAAGCTAATTTATCTTCTATCACAGCTATTGAAGCCTTAATGGTTAACATCTTCTCCATCGAATCATTATCAATCTCAATATCAAATTCGTCTTCTACATCAAGTACTACATCTACCAGGTTGGCAGAATTAATTTCCAGATCTTTTATAAAATCAGTGTTTTCGGTAAGGGTATTAAGTCCTTTTTCATTTTGCACATACGGAGTAATAATTGTTTTTAATTTAGAAAGTAATTCTTCTTTTGTCATAATATAATTTGAGTTGATACTTATATTTAGTACTATTTTATGAGTATTTCTTAAAGATAACGCAAGCGTTTACATCTCCAAACCCAAAACTAGCTTTTGCTATAATTTTAGGAGAATAGTCAAAGGTTTTGGTAGGAATTCGATCTCTGGATACCATATTTTCAATTTCGGGGTGTAAATCTTCACAATTTATATTCCCAAAGATGAAATCTTCTTTCAATTGTAATACAGTTGCTACGCTTTCTATACTACCAGAAGCCGCAAGGCAATGTCCCACCATACTTTTAAGTGAATTGATGTACGGGAAATCCTGCCCTTTTCGCCCTAAGGCAATACTCCAATTTTGTATTTCGATGCTATCCATTGTTGTGGCGGTTAAGTGACCATTGATGGCATCGATTTCTCCCGGATCAATTTCTGCATTGGTTACTGCTTTACGAATACAATGTTGTACTGCTTCGCTATTTGGAGCTGTCATACTTCCTCCTTTACGTTGCCCGCCGCTATTTACATGTCCACCCAAAATTTCTGCATAGATTGTAGCTCCTCTTTTTTGGGCACTATCCAGACTTTCGATAACCAAAGCCCCTGCTCCACTCCCTGGAACAAAACCGCTAGCTGTAGCACTCATAGGCCGTGAAGCTTCAGTTGGGTTATCATTATACTTATACGGCAAAATACGCATAGCATCAAAGCCTCCCCATACATAAGGACCACTATCATTTGTACTACCAGCCAGAATAATTTCTGCTTTACCATCGCATATTCGGTCATAAGCCATCAAAATAGCTTCAGTTCCTGTACTACAAGCCGAAGAATTAGTGGTAACCACATTTCCGCATCCTAACATACCTCCTAAAAAAGCACTAATACCACTGGCCATAGTTTGAGTAACTGTAGTGCTACCCAATCTTCTTACTTTACCTTCATCTACTTTATAAATGGCTTCTCGAAATTTATCTACGCCTAATATTCCCGTTCCAAAAATAACCCCGACATCCCAAAGAGGTGTTTCAGAATCATTGATAGGTAACTTGGAATCTTTCCAAGCATCCATGCCAGCAATAACTCCGTATTCCATACCAGAAGCATTCAATCCATGTAATTGAATTGAATTAAAGTAATTATTTAAGTAATCATTGTTATATATCGGTAAACCAGCTATTTGACATGAAAACTTAAGATGATTTAAATTATCTATATAGTGTATACCGCTTACTCCATCACGAACATGTTTTTTAAATTCTGAAACGCTCGTTCCGTTTGGAGCAACTACACCTAAACCTGTTATAACTACACGCCTTCTATTCATTATTTATAGCTGAGTTAATAATCGATACTATTTTATTTATAGCAATTTTAGCTTCAGATAGTATCGGTAATATTGGCCATATATGCGGCATTCCTTTTCCTTTAATAACTTCTATTAAGCCTTGTGCCTCTTTTATTTTATCTATTAAAATCTCTTGATCAGGAGAGCATATGTCGTTTGTAGCAGTAAACAGGTGTACTGGTGGAAAATTATCAAAACCGCCGTACACAGGGGAAATCATCCGATCTTTTAGCGAAGATTGACCTGCACACATCTTCTTTGCAGATTTCACTCCTTTCACACTAAGAATCGGATCTATCAAATCAATTTCCTTAATTTTTGGGTTTGTTAAGCTGGCATCCACTATTGGTGTAATTGCTATTAACCTATTCGGAAGCTTATACTCTTCTTTTAGTAATCGCTGTGTAAGAGTCATAATCAAATTTCCCCCTACAGAATCACCTATTAAAATAATTCTAGAAGGATCGTATGCTTTCGCTGCTTCCAGATATACCTGATACACGCTTTCTGTTATCGTTTTAATAGTGTTTTCCGGCGCTTTTGGATAATCTACCATCCATGCACTAGAATGTGCTTGTTTTGCGATTTTAGCGATTGCTATCCAGTTTTCACGAGTCGGACCATAAACAAAAGCACCACCATGACAATACAATAATAATACATCTGTATTGGCTTCTCTTGGAACAATACTAGTTACTCTACTATTACATATCTCTTTGGTTTCAAACGTACTACCTAACAAAAGCTTTGTATTAGGAGTATGTACGTCTTGTTTTCTTTTTTTGCGATAATCAATAGGAGTTTGAGACCAGGATTTCTTTTCTCCTTTCAGCCTAAGAACTAATTTCACTAATGAATACCCTATACTCATTTCTTTATTTTATTTTTTAAATGCCACTCCTGCCACGATACCTTTAGCAACCAACACATCTTTAGAATTATACATCACCACCTTACATTTTAACTTACTAAATCTAAAATATTCTTTATTAGCTATTACGGTCACTTTCTCTTTAGGATAAACGGGTTGATAAAAATTAATATCACTACTAGTCATTGCTACTCCAAAATCAGCTTGATTCCATTCTCCTTTTAAAAGATAAATCCCAAAACATGCCATCCCGATTTGCGCCATACATTCGGTAAGGATCACTCCTGGAGTAACAGGGTTGTCTTTAAAATGTCCTGCGTAAAAATATTCATCTTGCAGAAACGTATAGTTTCCTTTGATATGATCATCATCAATCTCCATAATTTCATCTACAAACAAAAAGGGTTTGCTATAGGGCAGTTCTTGTATAATATCTTCTATAACCAAAATTAAACGAGTTTAAAATGCGCATCCATCTGGAAGCGGTTGTTTTATTTCTAAATCATTAGCAAATTCACTATCTAAGACGTTTTCTACAAACCCTTCACTCACATTACCTTTAAACACCTTATTACCATATTTACTTGTGTTCATATGTGCACGTACATACACTATTTGATCTTTTTTAATAGGAACTGGACCACCTGATCGCACAAAAGGCTGTTCACTCACATGGCTATGCCCTAAAATTCTTCTGTAAAGCAATTCTCCATCTTCAGAAATAACTTCCCACCAATTTGCATATTGATTGCATCCCGTATCCGGACTTTTGATACCAACACTGAAGGAATACTTACCTTCTTCTCCTGTTACTTCGACACTGATAATCTCTGCTTTATTATTATCTGCACCGGTAACCATATCTCCCGTACTATTGCCATCTTCTTTACAAGACAGGATGTAAAGCATAATTGGAAGACACAGAATTAACATATTTTTCATATTCAGTTCTATATTAGTTTAAATGTTCACCCCCATTCACAGGTATGATACAACCATTGATCCAGGAAGCTTCATCTTTACATAACAGATATACCACATTAGCCACATCTTCTGGTGTCGTAATTCGATTAAACGGATTACGCTGCTGGCTATGTGCTATTATCTGCTCATGACCGGGTATCATTCGTAAAGACTGGGTATCGACTGCTCCAGGCTGCAGGCAATTCGCTTTAATGCCATAGGGAGCAAACTCTAATGCTATACTTCTGGTAATCGCTTCGAGAGCTACTTTAGCTGCGGAAACAGCTGCATAATTTTTCCAAGCCTTGGTATTTCCTTCACTGGTAAAAGAAATAATTCTTGTATCCTCTGCAAACAATGTAGCTTTAAAAATCGATGTAACCCAATCATAAAGACTAATTGCCATAGCATCAATTGTCAAATGAAAATCATCATTCTTCAATACGTGTGTAGTATCTACCATAGGCTTTAGATTTCCTTTTGCAACACTGTGTACTACTGTTTTTATGCGCCCTTCATCGATCGTATTCTTTATTTCGGTAATGACTTCTATTCGTTTTTCTGGTTTCAAAAGATCGATATTAAACGAAATAAAATCAACTCCTGTTTCTCTAATTGTTGCAAATTCAGCTTCAATTTGATTCATTTCACTTTTACGATTGCGATGCACAATGATGATATTCATCCCATGTAAAGCTAGTTTTTTGGCAGAGGCTAAACCTAGTCCACTACTACCACCTAGAATCAGTGTCCACTCATTTTTATTGATAAAATCTTTATTCACACGCTAAATTTCAGTAATTATCGTATTGTTTTATTTAAACTTTTTCAG
Organism: Aquimarina sp. MAR_2010_214; assembly: GCF_002846555.1. Lineage (NCBI taxonomy): Bacteria > Pseudomonadati > Bacteroidota > Flavobacteriia > Flavobacteriales > Flavobacteriaceae > Aquimarina > Aquimarina sp. MAR_2010_214. The sequence goes on along the minus strand of NZ_PJMS01000001.1, from coordinate 3,838,734 downwards.
AGCTTCAATATCTTCTACATAGGTTTGGTAAAATTCTTCAACGTAAGGTCTTCTGCTATTGTATCCTTGGGCTAAAAGTTTCTTCGATTCTTCAAGAAGTACTATGATTTCAGAGGAATTAGTAGCTTCAAGTTTCATTAGTGTCTTTACTTTCCAATACAAAAGATCTGCATTTTTATTATGTTTAATCCCTAAATTGAATTTTTCTAATGCTTTTTCAAAATCTCCAGTTTCAAAATACGTAATTCCGTAGTACATAAAAGCTCTACTCTCAACATAATTCAGATCACCAGATTTCAATTCATGAGTAAAGAATTTTTTGAAATATTCTTGTGATTTTGAGTATTCCTTTTTCATTAAATAAGCAATACCTCTCATAAAATCAATATTTTCAGACTGCGGGTAATCTACAAAATTTGGTGTAAGCGCATCTAATTCATCAAAATCTTTAATGGCATTATCATAATCCCTATAAAAATATAAGTATAGATACCCTCGATAACCTTGCCAAGCTTCAGCATCATATTTGACGGCTTTTGCATACTTCTTCATAGCTTCAGTATTGATCCCTCTTTTTACTCTAGAAGCTCCCATTTCTCTATGTGCATCAGAAAAAGTCGAATCTAATGCGACAGCTTCATGTATTAAAAAATGTTCTTCTGGTGTTCCTTGATAGTAATATCGACCAAGACCTTGTATGAATTGTCTAGCAAAGACTTTAGCCTCTGCTTCTGTAAAATCCTTTTTGTATAAAACAGAGTTTTGGCTACAAGAACTAACTGATAAGAGTAACCAAACACAAAAAATACTAAGGTAAAATATCTTGAATTTTTCCATTTTTTAGAATAAAAGTTACATAGATATAAGAATCTCTTTTTATATTTCTAATCACACAAGGTTTCCATCTTTCTATACTAGAAACGATATCATACAAATGCATCACAGTCTGTTTAGAGAACTGTTTTTCGTTATAATCAAAATCAACCTCATTGGTAACGAATTTACCAGCTTGTCCCTTGCAATTAATAACAAACCTGAGGGTAAGATAGCCAGATTCATCATTCAACTTGCTATTATCAAGTTTTTTATCAATAAACTTTTTTAGATTTCCTTTACCTCCTATAAATCCGCTACGATCATTACCTCCATTGTAGTAATCCACTATACGAGCATGAGAAGAGCAGAGTGCTAGTGTAGCATCTGCATCTATAGTATCATCAAAATCAATATAACCAACTCTTTTTATGCCATGTTTAGAAAGTGTATCAAACTGTTCTGGAAGCAATTGTGCTACTAATATTCTTTCCTTAATTTGGGTATCTGTAGTCACAGTAGATTTCCACAATCCCAAATCCTGAACATAAATGGATCGAGAACGATATTGAAAAGTATCCTTAAGCGTTTCTCCAAAAAAAGTAGTTTTTGTAGTAATTTGTTCTATAATTTTGGCAGATTTTTCTTCTACTAAGGTGTCTTTAAGCATTAGTGTAGATTTATCAATTTTGATAGAAATAGAGTCTTTATTTTTTAGTTTAACGCTATAATAAGCAGTATCCTTATCAAAAGTGATGTAGTTAGCAGTTGTATTTTCTGGATATACGGCAGTAAGTGTATCCATAGGATAGAACCGCTGATAACTAATTTCTTTAGCATTATTATTGTTTATACTAAATTTTCTAGTAGATTCAAGTTTAAATGCAGGATTGTACATTTCTTTAACATATAGACTATCATTAATTTTCTTTATATAAGAATATTCTAGATTAGTTTTAGTGTCACTATTATTAGCAGGATACGCGGTAACATAATATTTATTTATAATTCCTTCGTTGATAGAGCATTGTGGAATAAAAAAGCGCTCATTAGGATCAACAATATTGTTACAAGAGTAGATGCAAATGATAAACCCGAATAGTACATTTTTTTTTATTTTCATTCAATAATTATTTAAGCTCATTAAAGGTAGCGGTAAATTTTGAAAACTGAAATAGTGAAGGATCGTTTTATTGAACTTTAGATTTAGAATTTCTTCCTTTCAAAATAGCCAAAATAATATTTATTATAAAAATGAATTGCCCTGTAATTACTACCAAAATACAGAACCATACAGATGAATTAGGGATGGATGTATTTGTATAATACCTTTTATCTAAAAAATAATCTAATAAAAATCCTTGGATACTATTTGTCAAAACAACCCCAATAGTAAAAATTAGATGCAATACATTTAATAAAGTTAAAGTTTTAAAATTAAAATTTTCTAACAACCAATATATAAAGCCCGTAAGTCCAAAAAACAAACTTAATAAAACTAATAATTGTTGTTGAGAAAAAACAAAATAGGTGTCGTGAACATTTACATCTAATGTTTGATCAGCCTTATAAAAAGATAGAAGCAACAATAAAGGAATGATGCTCCAGAAAAGTAAATGTGGCTTTTTAAGTAATTTTAGAAGCATCGTTTGTTTGAACTTTATTATATAATCTAATAGTTGCTAACTTACTATCCGCATGACTTTCTTCTTCGGTATAATCTTTACAAGAAAATATCACTCTGGTATAATTATTCTCATTTCTATTAATGGTAAAGTAAATTAATTTACCTTTTTGATCAAACCATCGTTTTGCCAATTCAAATTCTCTTTGTATTTCTTCACTTTCTTTATCAACCATCGATTTATTAAACTTTACTATTACACTCTTGCTTCCTTCATTATTAAATAAAACACCGTACAAGCAATACTTAAAACAAGGAGAAATGTTCCATAATACCTTGTTGATTTATTAAACTTGTAATTTTTCCCTTCAGAGAATTCTTTTTTTCTAAACAAGATATATAATCCTGTAATTATACCTACCCATGTCAAGGAGGGAATTATCAATATTATTTTCGCAAAAATTGGTATGCCATGTTCTTTTTCATTTCTCTTATAAAAAATTAGATAAAAAGGGAAAACAAATAATAAAAGGATAATAATAATCAAAAGAATTATTTGCCAAGGTCCCATCATTGCAAGTTGTATACTATTCATCGGTTTATTGAACTTTAGTGACTTATCTTATAGTTTTCATCTTTCAAACTTGTTAAACTTATACTGAAACCTTTTTCTTCAGGGTTTTTATCAGAAGCTCTTACTCAAATCCACCAATCATTTCCTGAATCCATATAGCTAATTTTTTCAACTATAAAGTATTTATCCGAAGAAGGATCGTATATCTCTTCATCAATATTGATATCACTAATTACTATTATATTTTTCATCGTTTTATTGAACTTTTGATAATAATTGTGCTTAAAAAAAAACGGCAATAGAGTATGCCAGTCTTTTTTTACCACTCTAGTAATATTCTTTGCGCAGAAAATCCGGGTCCAAAACTAAGCATGAGCCCAGTTTCTCCTGGTGCCGGGTCTTGTGCTAGAAATCGTTCTAATACATACAACACTGTAGCGCTACTCATATTACCATACTCCATCAAAACAGCCTTTGTGTCTTCTATATTTTTGCCTAAATGTCCAAAAAGTTCTTCTATGGTTTGTACTATCTTTTTTCCACCGGGATGAAAAATAAGATGATCTACTTCTTCTATGGTCTTGTTGTACTTTGCCAAGAAGGGATGAATCACATTAGGAAAATGGGCTGCAATGGTCTCTGGCACTTTAGGATCTAGTATCATTTGCAAGCCTCCGTTAGTTAGCTTAAATCCCATCATTGCTGTTGCATCATAAAAATGATACATTTCGTCTCCTATGATTTTTGGTCCTGTAGCATCTTCTTCAGATGATAATAATGTACACGCTGCTCCATCACCAAAAATAGCAGCACTTACCATATTGGTCATACTATAATCATCTAACTGAAATGTGGCTGTGGGCGATTCTATAGCAATCACCGCGGCTCTCTTTCCTGGATTAGCCTGTAAAAAGTTTCTCGCATAAATAATCCCCGAAACACCTGCTGCACATCCCATTTCTGTAACAGGCAACCTTACAATATCTTGTTTGAGATTAAGATCATTAATAATAAATGCATCAATAGAAGGAATCATAATGCCAGTGCAACTTACAGTAATGATATAATCAAGAGATTTAGGATGCCAATCAGCTTTTTCTAATGCTTTTTTTAAAACAGATGTTCCTAATTTTTTTACTTCTCGAATATAGATATCGTTTTTCTCTTCAAAAGAAGTCGCCGAAAATACTTCTTCAATACTCATGATCCCATAACGCTTATCTACCGCAGCGTTTTCAAAAATCTTAATTACTTTACGTCTGAAACGATCATTCTGAGTCGATAGCCATTCGGAAACAAAGGGCAATATCTCTTTTGTCTCTCTCATGTACTGAGGGAGTTGCTTGGTTACAGTAGTTATTTTTACACTCAAATTATATTTACTTTTTTAGTTTTACTCACTGGTGGTTTTCACAACCCATCGATACCGGAAAGCCCATTTCCAATCTATTTTGTACTCCTGTAAATGAAGTGCTTTGGCAAAATATAACAACTCTTGTTTTTTGAAACCTCTTTTTATAGAAACTAATCCATCATTTTTTGCAACATATCCTTTAATAAAAAAGAAACTGAATACTTTAAAGAGGTAGTATGCTAATGTGCTACGATGAAGATCATTAATTACCACTGCAGTTCTCGCTAGATCAACAGCTTTTTTTAGCACTTTTTTGATCTCCTCGTCTCTAAGATGATGTAATGTTAATGTACAAATAATGATGTCACAAGAAAATTCTGACCCTTCCATTTCTAAAATATCTTTGTTGAAAAATGATATTTCCGGATATGAAGTACTTAGTTTAATAGCTTGATCTAAACATTTACTATTCAGATCAATACCTACTAACTTCGTATTCTTTTTTTCTTTCCTAAATGAATCAGCAACAGCTCTTAACATTTCACCATCACCACAGCCTAAATCAAGAATTGTAATCTCTTGTAATGGATTCTGATTTCTAACCAATCTATGCACGGCATTAATAGTAATTGCATTACCTCCCAGCCATTTATTTGCTCTCGAAATATCAGATAAGGCCAGTTGTAAAGCTTTTTCTTCAACCTCTGGATTATCCATGAGTTCTACCTCATTACTTCTATGTTGTAAATTTGTTAGCATATCAAAGGCTCTCCATGGGTTTGTTTTATAATTCTAGGCACTATAGCTGGTATTATATTGGCTATAGTATAAGAGAGCTCTTGTAGTCTACCATTTAATAAGATTTTTTGTAATGCTCTGCCAGCATACAATCGTTTAGAAAATGCTTTATTCCATTGCTTAGTGTAGTTTGTTTCTATTATTTTCCTTGGAGTAATTAAGCCTTGATCATAATTATTTATTAGTAGCTCACTAAGTATCTGAGCACTTTGTATTGCCATTGCCATACCATTACCACAAAGAGGGTGAATTAAGCCAGCAGCATCTCCGGTCATAAAGACATGATCCTCAACTGGACTTTTCTTATCAAAATTTATCTGACTTATAGTAATGGGGGTACCAAATAGTGGTTCTGCATTCTTAAAAAATGTATTTAGATATGGATTTTTACACAGAACTTCCTTTTGAAAGATACCTAAATCTTTATGTTTTTTAAAACTATCATAAGTAGCCAGATAACACGCATTTACCATGTTATTCTCTACCATAGAAAGACCACAGTATCCTCCTTCAAAATTATGGAGAGAGACAGTATTTGAATCAAAATCTGCCCTGTAATGTGCTTTAACGGCCAACCAAGGAGATCTTCGATAACTAAAATTTCGTTGTAAAGCTTTATCAAGTTGAGTTCGCTTTCCATATGCACCAATAACATAATCAGTAGTTAACATTTTATTACCAGCCGTTTTAACCTGAAAATTATTATTCTCATAATGCACATCAATTACCTGATCATTTAGTAATTGTACGCCTGCTATTGCTGCTTTTTTCCAAAGCCAATGGTCTAGAGTATATCTACTAACTCCAAAACCTCCTAATGGTAATGTGCTTTGTATACATTTTCCTTTTTGTGTAGTTATATTAAATTTTGAAATCCTGGTAGGTTGTAAAACATTGATATCGATATCCAAAAAATCAAAATATGGGAGTACTTCATTAGATATATATTCACCACATACTTTATGTTTTGGATATATATTCATTTCGATAAGTGTAACAGGAATACCTGCCTTAGCCAGGTGAATAGCATTAGTTAGTCCGGCGAGCCCTCCGCCAATGATTATTATGTGTGAAGACTTATTCAAGTATTGAATATACATTAAAAATTAAGCATAAAAAAATCCCGACTGTATAGTCGGGATTTTAAATGTTTTATTACAAAAGTTTATTGTTTTACTTGCTTTTGTGCATCTTGCTTCATCTTGTCATTAGCAACAATACCAAGTTCAACTCTTCTGTTTTTTGCTCTTCCTGCTGGAGTTGCATTATCATATTTTGGAAGTGTCTCTCCGTGAGCATAGGTCGTTAAACGACTTTTGCTTATTCCTTGAGATACTAGATAGTTTGTTACAGCATTAGCTCTTCTTTGAGATAATGCCATATTATAACTATCATCACCAGTACTATCTGTATGTCCTTCTACAATAATATTAGTATCTGGATATTCTTTAAAAATACCTGCCAGCTTCTTAAGGTTTGCTTTTGATTTTGAATTGATATCAGATTTATTAGTAGCAAAGTATACTCCACTATTCTCATCAAACACTACATCAATACCTTCTCCTACTCTTGTTACTTCGGCCCCTGGTATTTCTGACTCAATCTTCTGAGCTTGCTTATCCATTTGTTTACCGATAACACCACCAGCAACACCTCCTACAACACCACCAATTACGGCACCAAGTGCAGAATTCTTATTTTTCACATTATTTCCTATAATTCCTCCTATTACAGCTCCGGCAGCAGTACCAATTACTGCTCCTCTTTGTGTCTTATTTGAGTTTTTAACGGCCTCACAACTTGTTAAAATTGTAACAGCCATTACAGCAACCACCATTTTTTTAAGATTTGTCTTCATCATTTATTGATTTGAGTTATTGTAATTTATTAAAATTCATAGTGATTACAAAAGGTTTCCCTTCTAAGCTTACAGTCATTTTCCATGTCATGGTAGCATCATCAAGGTGATCTAAAAGCATTCTGTAACCCGCATTATTATTTGTGCTTTTTTTCTTTTCGTTTATTGGTTTAAACATAAAGTAATATTCTCCATTACCTTCTGGTTTAGGAATTGTAAATCTAAAGTTTCTTGCACCTGTAGAAACACAACTACTTTGATTTACTTCATACTTTCCAGTATTATTATTAGGGATAAATTTCCATACACTCCCAGTAAAACATTCTGCAGAAGCATCATTATACAGATTTACTTCAAATATCCCCTGACGGTCATAAGAGATTTTATCAAGAGACCATTCCCCCTTTAGGGTCTTTTTTGCTGCAATAACGGTTTGTTGAGTAGTATTACATGAAGCTAGTAGTACAACTACTAGCGCTAACATAAGTTTTTTCATTGTTGTGAATTTTATGATATAAAAATAGCTAATAACGATAACGTTTCCAATATTATTATATTTCAAATCATATTTAATTATTATGAGCTAAATAATCCTAAAAACTTAGATGAAGTACACAAAAAAAAGGATAAAAGATTCTCTCTAACTTTTATTCTTTTCATTACTATTATAAAAACCTTACAATTTTTTATTTCACTATTATTATTTTTTTGGCACTCTGAATAACAAGACAAGACCAACGACAAAGAAAAGGATTAGGAAAAGAATAGAATATCGCACACTTCCTGTTACCTGGGCGATAATCCCGTATGAGAACATCCCGATTACGATACCTATTTTTTCGGATACATCATAAAAACTAAAGTATGAGGCTGTATCAACAGCATCTTCTGGTAATAATTTTGAATATGTAGATCTTGACAATGCTTGTATACCACCCATAACAAGGCCTACAATTGCAGCAGTAACATAAAATTCTGATGGTGTAGTGATTGTATAAGCATACACACAAATACCAATCCAGATGAAATTAATTACGATCAATGTTTGTATATTTCCGAATTTTAAAGAAGCTCTAGAAGTAAGATATGCTCCTAATACAGCAACAAGTTGAATTAACAGGATACTTATGATTAACCCGGTAGTAGGATTTTGTTCTCCCCAGTCTAATTCTTCGATACCAAAATAAGTTGCAATAAGCATAATAGTCTGTACTGCCATGCTATATACAAAAAATGCACTTAGATATCTACGAAGTTTTATATCATTTTGAAGTGCTTTCCATATCATTTTTAACTCCTTAAAGCCATTAAAAACTACTGCTTTGGTTAGCACATCTTTTTTATTCCCTTTGGGAAGATAATAATATGTGTATTGGCTAAACCCAATCCACCAAACTCCTACCATAATAAAAGATAATCTGGTTGGTACACCTTCACTTTCAAAACCAAACCAATCGTACTTTAAAATCATAACAAGATTAATAATCAATAGAATTACACTTCCAATGTACCCCAAAGAATATCCTTTGGCGCTAATAGCATCTTGCTGCTCTGGAAATGCGATATCGGGTAAATATGAATTATAAAATACCAAGCTGGCCCAGAAGCCTATTAAAGCCAGAAAATAACATAATAGACCAAACCAAAGGTGTTCGAGATTAAACCAATAAAGTCCAATACAGGATAAAGCACCTAAATAACAAAAGAATTTTAAGAAGTTTTTTTTATTACCAACATAATCAGCTATTCCCGAAAGTAAAGGGCTAATTATTGATACCGTTAAAAAGGCTAATGCAGTAACATAACTGATCAAAGAATCGTTATTAAAATCATACCCTAAGAAACGCACTGTATCATTAACAATATCTCCCTGATCATTTCTTACTATAGTTAGTGCTCCCCAAAAAATGGGAAAAACGGCTGAAGAAATCGTTAAATTATATACTGAATTTGCCCAATCGTAGAAAGCCCAGGCATTTAATAATCTCTTATGTCCCTTTGGTAGTAGTGTACTCATTTACTTAAAAAATTAAAATATATCCATCATTTGATGGATATGTTTATATAAAAAAAAGCTGTTCTGAATTAGCTCAGAACAGCTTCTAAAGTAAGTATAATCTTTTTAAGATTATAAACTTTACAATTATTTAAAAGAGGTTACTCCAAATTTTTTGGCTTCAGCCTTTGCAGCAGGGGCCCATGCCGTAAGATTAGCAATACGTGTATCACTTGATGGGTGAGTACTCATAAACTCTGGTGGTGCCTGACCTCCACTATTAGCTTTCATACGTTTCCATAATTCTGCTGCTTCATCAGGATTGTAACCAGCAATTGCCATTAATTGCAATCCTATACGATCTGCTTCAGTTTCATGACTTCTACTAAAAGGTAACATCACTCCAAACTGACTTCCTAAACCAAACGCTGTACCAACAATTTGTTGTGTTTTTTGATTTTTTCCGCTAACTGCAATTGCAGTTGCTGCTCCCGCTACTTGCTGTATTTGACCAGCACTCATTCGCTGTTGACCATGGTTTGCTAATGCATGCGCAACTTCATGTCCCATTATTGCAGCCATTCCTGTTTCACTTTTTGCTATTGGTAAAATTCCGGTATAGACTACTATTTTTCCTCCAGGCATACACCAGGCATTAACATTTTTGTCCTCTACCAGGTTATATTCCCATTTATAGTCTTTGAGATATCCTTGATAACCATTTGCATTTAACCAACGTTCTGATGCTCTTGCTATTTTTTGACCAACCCTAGTAACCATAACTGCATCAGATGTTCCTTTTACGACCTTATTCTCTCCCAAGAATTGGTTGTACTGCTGAAAAGCCATTGGTAATATCTGAGAATTAGGCACTAATGCCAATGTCTGCTTACCTGTAAATGGATTTGTCGCACAGGACATAAATAATAGAACAGTTCCTAATAGGACTATAGATTTTCGTGTCTTCATATATTAGTATTATCTTGAAATTTCATTTTGTTAAAATTACAAAAATAACAGATCACCTTCAAAAAAGAACAGCTAATATTTCCTTTAAAAAATCTATATAATACTGTATTGTTCGATAAAAGGTAATTTCCTCTATATAGATTCTGAATATAAAAAGATAAATTACTTAACCTTCTTCAAATAAAAGAGGGTATTTTAAAATGATTTAAATGAAAATTATTCTTCAAAATGATTAAATGTATCATAGTGATGCATTTGAACAGATTCTGGTTTAATAATGCTAAAAGCTGAAGTTGCTATATCATTTTTAATGATACCTGTAGCTGCTTCTTTGGCTGATTTCATATCACTCCAATACACAATATCGATATATTTTCCATCTCCATTTCTCGCTGTAGTTCTTTCAATAAATCCATAATATAATTTTAAAACATCATTTAGAGAAGCTAATGCCTTTTCTGCTTCTTTCTGTGAATATCCGGGATTTACTTCAAACAATACGACTTCTACTACTTTACTTCGGGTTTTCATTAATACAGGGTTTTGATTAGGTTTTGTTGTACAATTAAACAATAGGTTTATCATAATTGATTAGGATTAATTGTTTATGATTCTTGATTTTCATCAAAACTAAATCAGGCCTGTGACAACCCTATGTCAGTAGCTATTTTCTTTTGGGAAAGTTGAATAATTACATTGTTCGGCTCTTTTTTTATAATAATCCTCAAGACTAAAATATTTCGGAGAGAAAAGCTCCTGAGTTTCAATAAGATTAACAATCCGATCTGTTCTAAACTCTCGGTAATCCTTTCTTAATCTACAATGAGCAATCATAATCCAGGTATTGTTAGTGAAATAAGCTCCAAGTGGTTCAATTAACCTTTTACTATATTCTCCAGATGCTTTGGTATATTGAATTTCGAGCACTCTAAAATCTGTAATTGCTTGTTGAATAACTGATAAAGTAGTACTTGGGTGAATTGCAGTTCTATTATATGTAAAAACACGCTCTTCTAGGATTTTAAGTTTTTCTTTTTGTGTAGTTCTAAGTACTGCAATTACTTTATCTATGGCTTCCTGATACTCATTAATCAAGGATTGGTCATTATTAGTCTTTATAATTTTGGAAGCTGTAAGTAATGCATTAGCTTCTTTTTCGGTAAACATAACCGGTGGTAAGGAATATCCATCTACCAGATAATATCCTGTACCTGCTTCGGCACCAATTGGAACTCCTGCATCAGTGAGAGCCTGCATATCTCGATATATGGTACGTAAACTTACATCAAACCTGTCTGCTAATTCTGCTGCCTGAACAATTTTTTTGGATTGTAATTTTACTAATATGGCTGTTAATCGATGTAAACGTTTCATTATTCGGTTTCATGTTCATCAGATGACGGTAAAGCATCATCAATTTCACTTAAATCTGTTGTGTTATTAATAAAATATTCAGCTTCTTCAATATTTTCATTAGGCTCTACTGGAGTAAGTTCTTGAGGAGGGTTCATTTTTTTATCTCGTATCATTCCTCCTGTCATAATTAAACTTGTTCCTATAATCACAAATAGTAAAATACCTGGTTCGAATCCTTCAATTGCAGCTTCTGTCGGAATAGCATAAAACAAAAGTACTGTGATCAATCCTCTTGGTGCAATAAACAATTGGGGTGAAATGTCTTTCCCCATAAAAAGACGTAGCAATCCATATCGTATAGCATAAATAGAGATTAATATCAAAAGACTAATTAGAGTTACTTTTAGACTTAATAAGGAAGAAAGTACAATAGTAATTCCAAAAATCACAAAAAACAATGTACGCACAACAAATGCTGTTTCAGCAGTAATTACATGTAACTCATGATAGATCGATTTTGCTTTTTCGAGATGAAGATATCCTCTAAGTTTTCCTTGAAAAAATAATTTCATATTAGCGATAACTAATCCAAATATAAGAATGATTATTAAGGATGATAAATGCATTTTTTTTCCTAAAGCATACAATAATAAGAGTACTGCGATAAGTAAGAATAATTTCACCTGGCTTTTGATCTTCTGAAATATCAGGATAATTGCATAACTAGCCACCAAAGAAATCACAATCGTAAGAATCAGGTTAAGAAAAAAACCACCTACTCCTGAATCTTCTGCGGGATTTAATCTTCCGGTAAGGAAATAAAACAACATAATTCCCAGAATATCAGAAAATGTACTCTCATAGATATGGAATTCTTTTTTTGCTATTGGTAGTGATGACACGCTAGGTATAATAATTGCACTGGATAATATAGACAGTGGCGTGGCATACAACCATGCTGATTGCATTGTCATCCCTTTTACTAATGCTTTTAGAATCACTGCTGCTATAAACGTAGAAGCTACCAATCCAATTAAAGCAATTGCCATTGATTTAAGGATCGGCATGAGTTTATCACTTTTTAACTCTAACTCTAAGGCCGCTTCGAGTACAATCATAATCAATCCAACAATACCCAGCACTTCTAGCATTGGAAAAAAATCAAAAGATCCATTTCCAAAAGCTTTAATTCCGTATTGAATAATGACTCCTAAAATGATTAACATTAAAACAGCAGGAACATTTGTCTTTTTCGCAATTCCGTTAAAGATAAATGATAAAATAAGGACTATCGAAACTTCAATAATCAGGTTATAAGAAGAAAAAATATCCATAGGGAGGTCTTGGTTGATTATATTAGATGATCTATAAACGAATGAAAAGATAGTAAATTATTTTAAAGTAAAAGAGCTGCCACCAACTACTTTATACTTTCATATAAGTATACTCCAGAAATAGAGGTTTTTATCAAAAGATAATTATAACAATTTATTTCATCTATTGTATTAATTAAACACCTATACATATCATTCAAGAAAGCATTACCTCCATTGTAAAAGAGATAACCCAACTCCAATAGTAGTTTGTTTATGATTATAATCAATAAGACTTTCTCCATACCCATGAAATACCTGAGCATGAATCTGTAAGAGGTCGAGGACTTTTATAGCATAATCTAACCTAATACTACCTCTATTTCTACTTCCTCCTCGTAATGAATGTCTAGCGATTATACTCACATCATGTCTCCCTTTCGAAAATGCAGATAATAGTTCTGCTCTTCCCACATAATTTTCTATTCCCGGATTATTATCTTCTATAGGGGTTTCTTGTACCCTCCACCATGGCCGTAAGACAATGCTTAAAGAAGGGGTTTCCCAACCAAATTGCAAAATAACCCGGTTCCAACTCCTCGATAAGGGGTTTGATCTGCCATTACTTTGATGATTAACACCAATCCCAGCAAATACACCATTCACCCCCCAAATTTTATAGGCCGTAGGAAAGATTAACATGAACTCTGGTTCGTAATTAGTTTCTCTAAAAGGTCTGGAGATATGTGCACTGTATAGTTGCCATCGCGAAGACTGAGTATAGGCAATCCATAAATCACCGCCGATTTTTTTACCAAATATGTTTCTTATAGCTTTGGTTTTAAAACTAAGTTGAAATTTTAATTCAGTATTAGAAAAATCAGAAGGTTCATCTACAGCATTTATTTTATTATCACTTGTTGGTTGATTATTTATATTGCTAGTATAGTTGGCAAATAAGAAATAAACGGGCTTATACGGTACTATTTTAAAAAGCTTTATAGTATCATTATTGATTTGCCAGCGTTGAGACAGATTCCCTCCCGGATCGTGAATCATGGTTTGTCCTTTACTAATAGAATAGGTAAAGACCAATAAAATTAGAGAAATATATATTTTTACTAGTGTTATTTTCTTGCTCTTAATAATCAGTTATGTGAAATATATCAATTTAAAAAAATAGGAATGGGTAAATATACATACTTTTAACAAGTAATAATTTATTGTCTAGAATTCTGTTCGGAAAAGTCAAAAATTAAAAATCAAAACGATAATTCATTTTAAAGGCAACTCCCCAATTTGTGCGGGTAATATCTTTGTTATAATTATCAGAAACAACCAAATAAATATATGATAAAGGTTTGTATTCCCATTGTAGTCTGCTATTGATATTAAAATTATCTTGCTGTGTATTGTACTGCACATAGGTTGTCCAGTTTAAACGATTTGAAAAGAAAATTTGCCCTGTAAAACGAGTTAAATGAAAAGTTTCTTTTCCTAATAGATTCAAATCAATTTTATTAATATCATATCTTACTTCTAAATTAGCAAAAGGTAATAGCTGATAATTTAGATATGCTCCTGCAGCTATTCTTTTTCCGCTATAATAATTTCCTTTTTGAACATTAAATCGATACCTTAATTTTTGATTATTTGCAGAGTTGTATCCTATTTTTAAAATCCCAAAGCGATACTCATCTGGGAGTAAAGAATTACCATTCCCTAATGGATCAAAACCATATCTTAAATCAACATAATCATATTTAAATACATAATATAAAGCCGATAGGTTTTTGAAAAATATAGCCGAGTTTAAGAAATGTGATGACTGGTTCAACTTACCATGTTCATCTAGATAGGTGTCATTACTATAATTTAAATAACGAACAGAGTTTAATGTTTTGGATTTTTCATAAAATTTCTGGTATTCTAATCCTACAGTAGTTTGAGTATAACCTTCTCTTACAATAATATCATTAATGGCATCGTAGTTGTTTAATCTTGGTGTGAAACCAACATCTGTTATATAATTTTTACCAACATTTTTGATTGAAGCATTCCATTCTAGCCCTCTTTTATTAAACCAAATTCCCGCATTATAAAAACTATTGTCTTTAGAAATTCTATCATTAAAGCTTTTTCCAAAATTTGCCAAACCGAGCCATTTATTATTATCTGATTTATAATTCACATTAACCCCTGTTACTCTATTATAATCATTGGTAAATTTAAACTTATCTGTTTGTTGTCGGTTGATAAAAAAGCCGGTTGCTGTAAAGTTTTTCGATAACTGCTGTTCGGTAACAAGAGCTCCAAAGTTTTCTGATGCAATTTCATTTTCCTTATCAGTTTGTACGTTTAAAATTCCAATTCTAGTTTTTGGAGATACATTTCCTGATAATTTTAATCCAAATTGAATATCTGAATTTGCCCCAATACGTCTTGAGTAAAAAGGATTTACGCCATCAACTCCTAGATTTGAAAATAGATCTGAGTTTTCAAGAAAAAAATTACGTCTCTCGGGAAAAAAAACCGAGAAGCGAGTTAGGTTTGTTACTTGTTGATCAATATCTATCTGCGAAAAATCAGGATTTATTGTTGCATCTAATCGTAAAGAAGAGGTAACATTATACTGCACATCCAGACTTGGTTTAAATGTAGTTTCTGTATTATTCTCTACAACATCGTTCTGATAGTTGGCGGTAATAGATGGTGTTGTCGTAAAACGCGAATTTGATGTGTTGGGTAAAGCTTCAACGGTCATTTTTTCTGTAAATCGTAAGTCAAAAAGACGATAATTACGTTTTACATTTTTAAAAATAGTCCAGGAATTTTTTTTAATATCCCTAACGTAAAATTGAACTCCAAAAACAGCATTATTCGTATCAAAATTTAATGCTTTTAAAGGAATAGCTATTTCGTACTGTTTTTGCTTACCATTAATAAATGCTTTAGCTTTCCATATTGTATTCCAACTTGTACTAAAATCATATCCTTCATTAACACGTTCGACAATACCATCTATTTGTGTACTATAGCTATTTACCGAAAAATAATATGCGCTTTGTTGTTGATTTTGTGTGTCTAAAACCATGGCAAATCCATCACTTAGCCCAATAGGAACATCCCGTTTTAAAGAACTGACTTGTGTTTTTGATGTGGTATCATTATAAATTAAACTCACATATAAATATTCTCCATTATGAAATAGTTGTACTGATGTTTGATTTTCGGCTAAACCTTCATCTGTTGGCATATAATTATAAAACCCAGTGTATTCAGGAAGTTCTTTCCAAATAGTTTCATGTAACTGTCCGTCTATGGTAATTTTAGCATCCTTAAATTGAATTGTTTTCGTTTGTGCCTGAGTATCCAGAACAGATAAAAAACAAAGGGTTATCAGAAATATTCTTATCATGTCTATATATTAATAATCTATAGCCTTGTTGCTGTTTTACTTATTATTTTCCAATCTCCTTTCAGCTTTTTTAGTAAAAAAAGATCCATTAGCTTCAAATTTCCATCAGGAATAAAAATTTCGACTTTGGCAGTGGCTATATCATGGTATATATCGATCGATAGAATGTTTCCTTTCCTTCCACTAAAGACTCCTTTTTTCTTATTCTTAAAAAAACTGAAATAATCTGTCGGAGTTAATTTTTTAAATGTGCCTCTTACTGTAAGGTATAAAGTCGCATCAGTTGCAAAGGCGCTTTCTAGTTTTTCTAAATCATTATAAGAACTCCCTGTGATATATTTTTTAAGCGTTTTTTCAATCATTTCCTTCTCAGAAAATGAATAGTTTATTTCGGGAATTCTCGTTAAACTTTCATAAAAAAGTTTATCATCACTTACAAAACTTTTATCATAATCAATTACTCTGTTTTGATTCATATTATGATAATTCCTCATAAGCAATTGCTGTTTTATATGTGCTATACTATCATTTTTGTTTTGTGATAAAGCAGAAAAAAAACAAAACAGAAGTGTAATAAAAAGTAGATGTTTCATGATTTTATGTTTTAAGTTTATTCAAAACTATGATTGATATACATCCCTTTTTTATAAAGTAGACCGAAAGGGCAGTTTAGTCTATTAAGGTTTAATTGGGTTTTGGTAGGTGATTTTGACCTATTGGTAGTTATAAATACTAGCTCCGTAGATAATTAACCCTTATACAAGACGTATAGACTATCTTTGTCGATAGCCTTATGAAATCATTAAGAACATATTTTAATACACCGGGAGTACGTCATATCTTATTCTGGCTGTGCGTATTTTCATATTTCACTCTTTCCGTTAATATTGATAACTATATTAGTTACAGAGAATTAATAGATTATTCTATTAGTTTTATTGTTTTACAAATAATAACGGCATATACATGCATTTACATTTTAGTTCCTCATTTTTTAAATAAGGGTAAAAAAATCTCTTTTGTACTACTGGTATTGATTCTATTAATTTGCATGTACATTCTGTTTATTCTTTGTAAAATGTATTATTTCGAATCCAAATACATAGAATTTTACAGTGATGAAGCAAAAAAATATACTGAATATTCGTTTTTGAAAAGGTTATTTAGTTTTTCAGTATTTTTCTCTAAAAGCATTAAGTTTTTAACACCTACTGCCCTACTCTTGATGTTTCGGTTTTATAAAAATCAACAGAATTATCTAAAACTTAACGAACAGAAAAAAATAGCCGAATTAACTGCATTGAAAAATCAATTAAATCCACACTTTCTATTTAATACACTTAATAATTTATATGCTTTGGCTATAAAAAAGTCAGACCAGACACCTGAAGTCATTGAAAAACTATCAGACATTTTAGATTATATGCTATATCGCTGTAATAGCAAATTTGTTTCTATCCAAAAAGAAATAGAGTTGATTGAGAATTATATTGCTTTAGAAAAAATACGCTACGGAAATAGAGTTCGTATTTCTTTTCAAAATAGTAGTACAGAGGACTCAAAAATAGCTCCGTTATTGTTATTGACTTTTATAGAAAATGCTTTTAAACATGGTGTAACTCAGGAACTAAAGGAAGCTTTTATTTCAATCACAATTAGTTCGGATAACAATCATATCATTTTCAACATAGAAAATTCTAAATCAACTATACCCGTTGGAAATAAAAATCAGCAGTGCATAGGACTAAATAATGTTCAAAAACAATTAGATTTACTATATGGAGATGATCATTCTTTGGATATTAAGGAAGAAAGTGATAAATATTGTGTTCGTTTAATTTTGGAAGCTAAATAATGTATAGATGTTTAATAGTAGATGATGAAGAATTAGCCAGAGAGCTGATAGAAACGCATTTGAAACAGTTAGATGATTTTGAGTTAGTGGCATCCTGTAATAGTGCTATAGAAGCTAGTAAAGTTTTACAACAACAATCAATTGATTTACTCTTTCTTGATATAGAAATGCCTGTATTAAATGGTACAGATTTTTTTAAAAACCTTATTGTTAAGCCTCATGTAATATTTACAACAGCATATAGAGATTATGCTCTTGATGGGTTTGAGTTGAATGCTGTTGATTATCTTTTAAAACCTATAACTTTTAGTAGGTTTTTTATGGCAACCGAAAAATTCGTTACATTACAAAATACGCGATCAATCTCAACCGAAGTTGAGAAGAATAACACTACCCAAAAGGATGATTTTATTTTTATACGCGAGGATCGAAAACAAGTAAAGGTCTTTTATGATGATATTCTATATATAGAAAGTGTAAAAGACTATATTAAGATTCATTTATCCCATAAAACCAGGCTAATAAAATATAGTTTAACAGCATTCGAAGATAGATTGGATGAACGGTTTATAAGAACACACCGTTCCTATATCGTAAATCGAGATAAAATTACAGCATATACAAAACAAGATATTGAAATTGATGCTATTGAAATTCCCATTGGGGAAAATTATAAAAAAAATATATCTGATTTGTAGCCATTATTGTATTTATCACTTTTTTTCTATCAGCCTCAGAGTATATTCCATTACAGTATCTACCTTGTTTAGGTAATCATCAATAGATTGTGTAATAGTATAATCTGGCATAATACCACGATCAACAGGAAGTGAAGTTGCTGTGGTTACATAGGTGTTTCTGCTCACTGCATAAATAATACCCGTATATGGTAATCTAAGTCTTTTTTGCCCACCTGTGCAGAATTGATTTGAGCCCAATTCTTCTCCAACCAATGTCGCCAACTTTAAGTGTTTTACCAACGACATAAAATGCCCGGTAGTAGAACCTCCATTTCCATCTATAGTAAAATATAAATTGTTTTTAAATCCATTTTCAAATGGTTGAACAGGCTTTAGTTTTTCATTAAACTGAGAGTTCGAAAAGTATACAAATGGTTTTTGAGCAAGATATCTGAGCAAATAAACACCTGCATCAGATGGCCCACCACCATTTCCTCTTACGTCAATTACTAAGTTTTTAATCTTTTTTTGTTCCAGTTCTTTAAAGCTAGTATCTATAAATGCTTTAAATTCTGGAAATTTACTTCCATAATATGCAAAAGAACGTATTGTCATTATTGCAGAGGTATTGTTTTCTGAATATTTCAGACATAATCGCTCCTGACATAAATATTCTGGGAGTTTTTGAAAATTATTTTGATAGCTAGTCAACGTTTTCAATTTAACAGGCTTAGATTTTCCTTTTATAGTCACTACATAAGACTTCGGAAAGCCTAATGCATAAGGAATAATCGATGTAGAATGCGAATTAATGAAGTTCTTTTTATACGTTTCGATATTACCTTGTGATGAGATATGGTTAAAGATTTCGGTTTTGATAGTTTCAAATTCAACTCCATTAATTGAAGTAATTTCACTTTTAGACGTTACTATCTCTCTATTGACTAATGGATCTGATACGTATAATTTATCATTAATCAATTTTACTTCTATAGGAAAGCGTAACTCTATAGGGATCATCTTTCTTTCTTGATTAAAATACCCCATTGATGTATGGCTACAACTAATATTTGCTATAACCTCACTACAGTGCCAGATAAATTCACTAAAAGTTGTACGTTCTGTAATCAGACTCTTTTTTACCTCTATTGCTTTCCAAAAAGCATCTTTAGTTATGAATTTATAGGCATTAGGGTTAACTTCTGTTAATCGGCGACCTAATTCGTCTAAGTCATTTTTATATTGTTTTATTGAATACATTTTATGAAATCTTGTAGAATCATATGCTGCATATTTAATTTTATTAATCCAATCTTCGGCATTTATATTTTTAGGATTAAGCTTAAGGGATTTTTCATAGTTTTGAACTGCTAGCTCTTTATTTCCATCAGCATAATATGCTTCTCCTAGACTGTCATATGGATTTGAAGAATTTGGAAATTCTGCAACCAATAGCTCAAAAATCTTAATGGCATCTTTTATTTTTCCCTTATCTAGTAATTGATAACCATAATTATTAAGCTCATTTTCATCATCAAAATTATAAGCTTCGGGGTTTTCCTTTTTAAGCTTATAATAATAATCAATAATTTCTTCAATACTTGTGGTAGAAATACCAGAAATCGTCTCTACAATTGATTTTTTAGCTGCAGCAGTAGAATCATTATTTAGTATAGCATCTGTTTTACTTTTCTCTTGTGAGATACAGCTTGTTAATAGGCATGTGCATATAAGCACATTAAAAAGAATTTTGATTTGTTTTTTCATTTTCTATTGATTGATAAATTCGTTCACAAAAAACAGAGTTTTGTTACAATTATTAGTTGTGAAACTATACTGTTTTGGTTTGAATTTATAAATATGAACTTAAAATTGTTCTTTATATTTTGCTGGAGTCATACCTACAAGCTTTTTAAATACTGTGTAAAATGTTGATTTTGAATTAAATCCAGATTCATTGCCTATTGCATCCAAAGTATATTTGGTATTTGATCTAATTATTAGTTTTGCTTCTTCAATTCTATATTCATTTACAAATGCTGGAAAGCTTTTTCCTAAATTATCATTCAGCAATTGCGAAAATTGATGTGTAGATATATGAAGTGCTTTTGCAATGTCTGAAGATTTCAAATTTGGATTTTTATACAACTTTTGCCCACTCATAAGAAGATGTAATTTTCCTACCAGTACTTTTGCCTTAGTATTGTCAATCTTTTTATCTGCATACTTTTTTTCATCCCTGAAAATTTGATTTTTTTGTTTCTTATTAAGAAGAAAATACAGAAAGAATGAATAAAACAATACTGAAAAAGTAATAGATCCTATTACAAAATAAGAGTATTTCGTAAAGAAAAATATTAACCATAGGATTAATACAGCTAAAAGTAAACATACTAACCACAAATTAACAGGAAGGAGTTTCTCTCCTTTTTTAGATATATTTTTCATTCTTTTTGCCAAATAATATCCCGAAACCAGGGTATAACATAACCATTGAATATTTATAGAAACCAAAATATATCTTTTCCAAAATATAGGATCACTTCTGAAAGGATATATAAGATGTATACCTATTGCTATGACTATCCAAAATGCTATATGATGTTTCCAATAGGTAATGCTTTTAGTATTTAATTTTAGTATAGATAGTACATATAAAAACAAAAAAGGACCAATAAAAATAAAGGTAATGGGGCCAAATGTAGAATACGAATTTGGTGTAGCATCACTAAAAAAATAGATAAGAGATCGTAATGCACGCTCACTTAGAAACAAGAGAAAGACTCCGAATAGTATGTTTGAAAAATCTTTAGGTTTTTTAATAATTATAAAATATATACTTACCAGGAAGCTATTAAAAACCCCTAGTGCACCAAAGAAAAATAAGATTTGAGAATAAAAGTTCATATTTAGATCAAAATATCAAATACATAAGCTTGTATAAAAATAATGCAGTAAAAATTGATTACAAATATAGAAGTATCATTTAAGTTTTTTGAGTTACTTTTTATAGGATTCGTTATGATCCAAATTTTTAGAAAAGCTTATTTGTATTTCTTTTATCTGGCACAAAAAAAACCGGTAAGAATAAATATTCTTACCGGTTTTTTTGATTTTTTAATCAAATTTTATTCTTTCATATCTTCAAGATCCATCATAAATGCATAGGAAAGAGCAGTACGTTTATAACGTTGAAAACGTCCAGATGCTCCACCATGTCCTGTTTCCATATCGCAATCCATGATTAGCATATTGTTATCTGTTTTTAGGTCTCGCAATTTGGCTATCCATTTCGCCGGCTCCCAATATTGTACCTGGCTATCCCAATATCCTGTTGTAATTAGTATGTTTGGGTATGCTTTTGCTTCAACATTATCATAAGGAGAATATGATTTCATATACTCATAATATTCTTTATTCTTAGGATTTCCCCATTCATCAAACTCAAAAGTAGTTAGTGGTATAGTTTCGTCCATCATAGTAGAAACTACATCAACAAAAGGTACAGCAGCTACAACACCATTCCATAGTTCAGGTTTCATATTCAAAATAGCTCCCATCAATAAACCACCGGCACTACCACCCATTGCATACATGTGCTCTGCACTTGTATAATTTTCTTTAACCAAAAACTCTCCACAATCAATAAAATCGGTAAATGTGTTTTTCTTTTTAAGTAGCTTTCCATCCTCATACCAGTGCCTTCCCATTTCTTGTCCTCCTCTAATATGTGCTATAGCATATACAAATCCTCTATCTAACAAACTAAGTCTTGTTGAGCTAAAAAATGGCTCAGTACTACTACCATATGAACCATAAGAGTAGAGCAACAAAGGTGTATTAGCATTCTTTTGTAACCCCTTTTTATATACTAAAGAAACAGGAATTTTCACACCATCTCTTGCTGTTGCATACAGACGTTCGGATACGTAATTATCTTTAGAAAAATTGGGATCCACTACTTCTTCTTCTTTTAGTACCTTTTGCTCTTTGGTATCCATATTATAATCAATAGTACTATTAGGAGTTGTTAAAGAAGCATACCCATACCTTAAAATATTGGTATCAAAATCCAAATTTGTTGTTGGATACGATAAATATGCAGGATCATTAAACTCTATATAATGATCATTATCACCATTCCATTTCATTACACGAATAGTACGTAACCCATTAACACGTTCTTGTAAAACCAAGTGTTCTTTAAAGAGTACAAAACTCTGTAGTAGAATATCTTCGCGATGTGGGATAACATCTACCCAGTTTTCTTTTGTTGTAGCTGTAATTGGCGTTTTTACTAAACGAAAATTCTTAGCATCAAGATTGGTTCTTATATAAAAATGATCATCATAATGATCAACACCATATTCTAAATCTCTTTCTCTTGGTTGAATAATTTTCCATTCATCATTAGGAGTATTGGCATCTAGATATCGATATTCTGTCGATAAAGTCTGACTACTACCAATCATAAGGTATTTATCTGATCTGGATTTAAATACAAAACAACTAAAAGTCTCATCTTTTTCATGAAAAACTAACTCATCCTTAGATTGATCTGTTCCTAATACATGCTTATATATCTTATCCTGTCTAAGTGTCATTGGATCTTTAGATGCATAAAAAACAGTTTTGTTATCATTTGCCCATACGGCTCCTCCTCCTGTATTTTTAAGTTCATCTGATAGCATTTCTCCAGACTCCAGATTTTTAAAATAAACTATATAACGACGTCGGGAAACAGTATCTACACTATAGGCTAAAAGTTTATTATCCGGACTTACAGATCGACCTCCTATAGCAAAATAAGCATGATCTTTTGCAAGTTCTGGCCCGTTAAGCATGATTTCTTCTTTATCATTGTCATCTAATTTCTTTCGACAATATAAAGCATAATCCATACCCTTTTCATAACGAGTATAATATGAATAACCATTGTCATTATAAGGAACAGAAGAATCATCTTTTTTAATACGTCCTACAATCTCATCGTACAATTTTTTCTGCAAACCTTCTGTATGTTTCATTGCCTCATCCTTGTAATCGTTTTCGGCATTAAGATAATCCAGTACATCTTGCGTTTGAGTATCGGGTGTTTCGGCGTTTTTTTGCTTATCGCTTAGACGCATCCAGAAATAATTATCGATACGTGTATCTCCATGTGCTTTTAACTCTTCTGTAACTTTTTTGGCGACAGGAGCTTCAATGGATTGATAAGGTTCCAAATCAGTTTTTTTTTCTGTATTACATGCCATAAAAAACATCGTAAAAATTAGAAGTGAATAGATGAATTTAGTTTTCATAAAGTATTTAAAATTAGTTTTTAATAAGCCTCTTTTTAAATCATTGCCACAATTTAAATTATAAAATATAAAAAATGTAATAAAAAAAATATAATTGTTAGTTTTTAGACTTGTTTTATTATTCGACAGTTAAATACTCTAAGCCTATTATGGTTCCATTTTGCATGGTAAGTATGTTTAAGGAATATGTACGAAAATTTATAATTATATATTAGGTTTGTAGTCCTGAATAGCCTTGATTACAGTATTCATCATATAGGTTTCCTTTCTGGTTTTTATTAAAACAATGATTATTTGGAGTTTGTAGTAGATTATCTAATGATTATTCTCTCATTGCAACCTTACCTCCAAAATTCACTCCCCAATTAATTCCGAATAGTGTAACCAAATTATCATCTACCGGGAAATCTTTTCCAAAGCCGCCTAGTAATGTAATGTCTTTTGAAAGTGTGTATTTTAGAGTCCCTACAGAACGCTCACTATTGATACTTCCATCACGAGAAATATACTCATATGCTAGTGAAAATCGATCAATTTCAAGTTCTACTTTTGCTCCCAGATCTCGATAAAATGTTTTAAAAAATTGATCATCACTATTGATATTAAATTCATCTTCAATATATCTGGCAGTTACCAATACATTAAGGTAGTTGTTTCGTTCGCTATCAGATCCTTCATTTAAGATCAAGCTTCCTTGACCAGTTATCCAAGTCCCAAGGCGATTGGCTGTGCCAGAATCTATCTTATCTTCTTTAAATAATGCACTATATCCAATTGCTCCATCTACACTAACATAGGGTTTGATAGTTTTTTTAAACTCTTTTAATTGAGGACTTATCTTCTCCTTTTCTTTTTTATAATGCTCGATAATAGCTTTCTCTGCTATCGCTCGTTTTACAGGATCATCTCCACTAGCATCTGCTAATACATCAACAGGAGGACTATCGAGGTTTTTAAGAATATCACCAACTTTTTTCGCTTCTCCGTGTATTTTATCTTTATCATAAAAGCGTAACAAAGTTGTACGCAATCCTATAGCATATGTTTTTCTTTTTCCTACAATACCTTCAAATTCTTTATCTACATATGCAAAAGATAATGTTGTAGTATTTAACCCTCTAAATGGTTTCTGTTTAATCTCTCCCGTGGTCTGGTCTTCTTCTATACCAATATATTTATAATAGGTTCTGTTATTACTTTTACGGTTAATAAAAAAGTAGGGAGCTACTTCAATAGAAAAACTTTCTCCAAAATTATTGAATACATGTAGTGCTAATGCTTTCAAGTTTGTTGGTGTATAAATTTCTGTTGGGGACTCACCTACTAATAAAAACGCAGGAGAACTGGGATTACTCATTGTAAAATCACTCAAATTTTGGTCAGTCTTCCCCTCTTGTGCGCAACCTGAATATGATAGATATACTAGAACGGTTGTAAATAAGATAGTTTTGTAATTCATCGTCTTAATTTTTAACTAATTCAACAACATCAAAAACAATGAAAAATTCATCATCAATTTTCAGTTTTTTACCTTCATAACTTTGTTCGTTTACATCATCTTTTAAATTGATCTTAAAAACTGTATTTTCTAGGATTGGATCAATATTTTCATCAGTTACAAAACAGTTTGTTACTACGTTAAGCTTTTTATTTACAATATCATTACTGTTACCTAAGTTCGTAGAAAAGTTGTATGTACTACTCTTTTTCATGATTTTGTTATCTAATTTAACGTTTGTACCTACTAAGGCTTCTGTACTAATTTTCACATTAAGTTTTACCTCAGAATTAGTACTCATTTTAAATGTTTTCATGGCTATATATTTAAGTTATACGGTTGGTTATTAACCCTATAGATAATCTTCAGCTTATCAGATCAAAAATACCAATAAATAGGTACTTTTTATATGTAGTTCAGTGTGTTTTTTTGTAAATCGAAATGTATTCATTTTGCTTTTTTAGGAAAAAAAAGAGTTTCAATCCATTTTTCAATAGCGAAAACAAAGTAATAAAGAAAAATGGTTAATGTCATTAATATAAATATGATAACAAAAACCCATTTAAGCCTAACAAACCAATAAAAAACAGAAAACATATTGGATGCATCTTTACTACTATCATTACCAATAAAATCTACTAAATATAATCCAGATAAGTTTTCTATAACATCAAAAAAACCTGGAATAAAACAAATGATAAAAAACCAGGGTTTAAGAGTTAAACTTAAGGTGTTCTCAAAAACCTTAAGTGAATAATAAAAAAGAAATGAATATGCTATAATAAAAACAAAATCATAATATGTATTATTCTTGAAACATACAGGGTCTTTAATTAAATTATTAAACTCTGCTAAACAATTAGAGAATTCAATATTAATAAGATTCTCTACTTGTATTGATGGAATATATGCAAACAGAATACCCAGTATAAAAACTAGTACTACATTAATTTTCCAAAGATTACTATAAAACTTTAATCTACTCATTAATTCAAATTTTTAATTTTTTCTTCGCGTATATCTTTATAAGTTATCCAATCAAATTGTTCAATTTGTCGAATTGCAGCATCAACACCTTTATTAAAAAGTTTAGCTTTTTCTGTATCATCCATCCAAAAGTCTAACCAATTATGATCTTTTGTATCTACTGTTACTACTCTTTTCTCAATTTCTTTATTATTAAACAGGAAATCATTATCATAAAAATTTCTGAATGTACTTATGAACGATGTGATATATCCAATCAATGTGATATTTTCTAGTTTTTTTGTTTTCCACGAAGAGTCTTTATTTTCTTTTTGATTACCTACTACCCTTTCACTGAGGAGAACACCAAACGTTGGAAATCTTGGCACAATATTATCTTTTCTGTGAAATTCGCGGATAGGAAAATTAGAGAGCATTCCACCATCAACAAACCTTGCATTAAGTTTTACTGAATTCCCTGTATTCTTTTCATTTTTATAATGTTTTGTACCAGGGGTGAAATTTTTGTAAATAAAAGGAATCGACATAGTTGCTCTTAAAAATGCTGCTGGTTTTATATTTCCTGGCGTAGTCCAATAATCATCTGCTCTCTCGGGAAATTTCACAATACGATTATGAGTTAAATTAGACGTAATCAATACTAGTCTTGGTTTGTCACCAATTGGTCTTAATCTTGATGTGTTTTCACTTTTGGTTTTTGTCAATTCTACTTGATTCATCTTTTTTGTAAGATCATTATTGGTTTCTATTTGTATAGACGACAGCAAATTTTCTGCCCAGCTATAAAATTTTTCTCCTGTATTGATCCCAAAATCTGTATCCAATATTTTTACCAAAAGAATATAAATGAATATTAAAAGTGCTACTACGTTTAATGTTCCTATTATAAAATCAAATAATCGAAGCTCTGTTCCTGAAACTCCATTAGTAATATTAAAAATAATACTAAAAAGCCCATATATGCCAACAAGAAATCCTATACAAAAAACACTTAGAAAAAGTTTTAAAATGATTGATTTATAATTTCTAAGTAATTTTTGCTGTAACCACCCAATTATTCCATTTTTCTCCATGAACTTGCTAAAATCTGTATTTGCGATGATATGAGTAAGTATCTCAGATTTAGTAGCTTGATGTGATTTATTTCCATACTGAAATTTTGAATCCTCAGTATATATACTGTTAGGGATAGATGCCAGAAATAGCGCATTGATTGCTCCAGCACTTGTTCCTCCATGACTATAAAACCGAATACCTACCTTTTCCATAATATATGTATACCCTAACAATGCAATTCCGTACATTCCCCCACCTTGCTGAACCAAATCAACAACTGGTCTTTCTATAGATTCTCCTGCATAAACTTCATTAATTGTTGCTTCAGATATAAGTTCCTTTTTTATAAGACCGTTAGTAGTAAACTTGTCTTTTAATTTACCTTGTGGGTCATTTATTGATTTCTCTAAAATTTCATTTGCTGTAGTAAAAAAGCGAGTTGTTCTTTTTATATTTTCTTCACTATATATAGACAATCTAGATGTAGTAGAAAAGCCCTTAATAATTCGTTCTTGAATATTCATTTTAGAAATTACTTTTTAGTACCATTAACTATAATAGGAATCCACGTATCTGGTTAATACATAAACAGGTTTATGATTAAACGGATATAAATGCATAATTACTATTAATAAAAATCGGGGTAATATTTGTGAGACGATTGAAGTATTTAAAATTAGTAAAAATATACATTCAAAAAAAGAGGTGAATCCCCCTAATTTTAGATGTATAAAAGTATGTATCTAAAACCATACTAAAATACCTATTGACGGGTATTTATGGGCTCACGTCATGACGCTATGCATTGAAGTGGCATTAAAAAAACAATCCCCACATCTATTGATTGTGAGGATTGTAAACGATATCCCATATTTAATTTTACTTTAACAGAAATATAACTCCTATTATTTTATGAGAAGTGTTTGCTGATTATTTTCAATTTTTCTATCGATTAGTTTATTCAGCGGGTCAATACCTGCTTTGATCGGTTTTTGATCCACAATAATTTCTAATTGCATTACCTGATCGGTAATTTTGTGTTTCTCTAAATAAATTAACTCTTCTCCTCCATCAGGTCCTTCTCCATATACGCCAATATCAATCCAATCCTGTACAGGTACTGATTTTTCTACTCCTGCACTATCAATACGGTATTTTGTAACATCTAATGTTAGATTTACCTTAAATGTATTTTCTGAAAGTTTTTCATATACAGCTTCGGTTGTCTTGTTTTCATATAATATCACAGTTTCGAATAAATCAGCAATAATATACTGTAAGTGATCTGGTGTAACTTCCCTAAAATAACTCAATAAATCTATTGTAGTTGGATATCTATCTGTCTTTGTCTTTAACAGGCCATCATAACTATTCCAGTCTCTGATAAATCGTTTTAAAGCAAGGTTAACCATCCTTTCTCCTATATAGTCCTGTAAGGCATAAAGGTTCACTAGTCCTTTGCCATAATGTATATATTTTTGCCCGGATTCTACTAATGACAATGGCATTTCTTCTGTCTGTTCTCCTGCTCTTCCTGTTAGATAGCGATTCATTTCTGTTTGAATAAATTGCCTTACTTTTTCTTCTGGATAAGCTTCTTTCAGCACCATAATAGCAGAATACTGAGCCAAAGCTTCAGAAATCATTCCTCTTCCCTGTACAGAGGCAGGATTTACCTGGTGCCCCCACCATTGGTGTGCCAGCTCGTGAGCCGTTACATAAAAAGCCATATCTACATCATGTTCATCATCAATATCCATCAAAAACCCTATACCTTCAGAAAAAGGTACTGTATTTGGAAAAGATTGAGCAAAAGTCTGGTAGCGAGGAAATTCTAATATTCGCATTTGCTTGTATTGATAAGGCCCAAAATGGGTACTAAAATAATCAAAAGACATTTTCATTCCTTTCATCATTCTGTCAAGATTATAATCATGTCCTTTGTGGTAGTAAATTTCTAAATCAACAGGATTACCCAAGCTATCACATGTAGGTATCCATTGATCTTTTAATACTTCATACTTTGCCGAAACAATAGAGTAGAAATTAGACATGGGTTTATCCATCTTATAATGAAAATAGTTACGACCTTCTTCTTTCCACTTCTTTTGTAAATAACCTGGAGCAATAGCGATTTGACTTTCATCAGTTCCAATAATCATTTCAAAATTGATTTCTTCTCCATCTCCTTTAGATCTACCTTCTTTGATAGCTTGTGGATCATCAATTTTGGGTCTTCTATTTCTAGGTTTCAGACCATACTCTTCACGATCTTTATCATCCCGTAATTCGTGATTTCTATTATATCCTATTGTCGGAAAATGGAAATTATCGATAAATGTTCCATTATAAACAATCTTAGTATTTGATTTTTCGACAAAACCTTTTGTAGTAAATGTTTGCTTAAACTTCATTTTAATAGAATCTCCTGGTTTCAGAGATTTATTTAGTCTATAGATGTAGTAACTATACTCTTCATTATCATTATTTATCGTAGCTCCTTTTTCAAATTTGATGTATTCAATTGCTACCTGAGAATTTGGTAATTTTTGAATATGAACTTCATTAATAGTAGTGTTATGCGTATTCCTTAGCATATAATATCCTTCAACCGAATAATCTCTATCATATGGAAAAAGATCAACTTTTAGATTTACATCTACAATTTTTGGTTGTGGCAAATACTCAAAGTTTTTGAGTTTTTTCTCATAATTTACTCTATACATACTCTCTTCCTTCGGAAATGAATATTCATTAAGAATGTTGGTATTGTAAAAAATATAACTCCCTAATACTATAAAGATTAAGATAGTAACAGCACCTAGTTTTATCAAAGGCTTGGTCAATCGTTGTTTACTTAGTTTCCAACGCTTTTTTATATGTGTTTCTGTACCTCTTACAGAAAATATGGTGGTAATAATAAATAGAATAATAGAAAACAAAATCCAATATATTTTGAAACTTATGTATGGCCATAAAAAATGCCCATAACCATTCATATCTGAATATGTTCCTAAATCCCCACCACCAAAAGTGTATAATCCATGATCTAACTCTAATACTTCCAGCAAAATAAACGCCACAAAGAAAAAGATTACAACCATAATGTGTCCTAAGAACTTATGATTAGTCATAACCTGGAAAAAAAAGGAGATAAATGTTAAAAGGATAAGAAATGGAAAGATTTCAATAAAAAAACCATAGAAATATACATCCAATTCATAGTGGTAATACCCACTTAATGTTTGGAAAATCACTCCTGCCAATATTAAAGCTAACATTAATACTATATATATAAACATAAGTCCAATAAACTTACCTGCCAAATTGATGAAATCAGACATGGGTATGGCATCATAGATACCATTCAATTTTGTATCTCTTTCTTTCCACACAAGTTCGCCAGAATAAAACAAAAGAATCATTAAGAAGAAATATATAGACATTTCCTGAAGCTCTTCTACTATTATATATGTAGCAGGATAACTATTAACACCATAAGAGGTATCTAAACTAATAGAGTTGATAAATATGATACTCATCCCACAAAGAACAATGGCCCAGAATGAAGTTTCTTTAAGAATTGATTTGAAATTAAATAAGACGTGCTTCCAGAATTGAAAAATAGTAGCTTTAATGTCAAAGTATAAATTAGCCTTTGGAACTTGATTATCCAAATGGTGTACAGTAGATTTGTTTTCTTCTTCAGAAACAGCTATTAGTTTCTTTTTTGAGGCTTTACCTCTAATCAAATTGAAATTAAACTTATAATACCCTATCATCAACGTAATTATCCCTGTTCCTATCCACAACAACCTGTTGTATAGTAGCACTCCTTCTATAGGAAGCATTAATATACCTCGTTCTGCTTTGGTCCAGAATTGAGTTAATACGCTAATAGTTTGAAAAGAAAATGGGTCTAAAAGAGCAGCAAAAAAACGATTATCCTGGTTCTTTAATAATGTAAGAGTTACTATATATGCCATTAGTAAAAACACACCTTGAATGTATACAACCATTAATTTTCGGCTTAAAGCACCTCCTACATAGAAAACTGCCCCACAAAAAAATATATTGGGTATAACCAGATACAGGAAAGGTTGTAGATAATGCCAGAAATTGAAAGGTAACATGACGTCTGCATCACGCCACGGCATAAATTCACCTAGCATAAGTCCAAAAAGCAGGCCACAGAAAATAAAAAGTAATATGATGAATGATCCTATAAAACGTCCAATTAAATAATCCCTTTTTTTGATGGGATTTATAAACATTAGAGATTCCATATTATGATCAAAATCTCTTAAAGCAGCTACTCCCATGATCATAGAAGTAATCATAGTAAAGAAAGAAGAGACAATTGCCATTATTCTTGCTATATCCTGAGGAGAATTTGTTCCCAAGGCACCAGAGTTTCTATCCATGAGAATATCTGCCGCTACTATAGAAAATAAAAATACAATTGCAAAGTATATATAGGTATCAGGGCGTTTGGCTCTGTACTTAATTTCGAATTTTAGTATTTCGTACCACATAAGATTAAGTTGAGATTAAATTGAAATGAAAATATTAGATCTGTCTATATTTATGACAATGCATTCTGATGTTGATCTCTACCAAAAATTTGTGAGAAATACACATCTTCTAAATCTGCCTGAATCGGTATAAATCCATCTCCCGGATTGTTTTCACTAAGAATATGAATAACAGGTTTACCCAGTAGAAATTTCTCGGCAATTACGACATGATGTTGTTTGTAGTTATCTAATTCATTTTTATCAATTGTCTTTTTATACACCTTATCCTTCAATTGCTCGATAGCTTTAACCGGATTTCCTTTCAGAAGTACTTCTCCCCGATTAACAATGGCCATATTAGTACATAACTCTTTAACATCATCAACAATATGAGTAGAGAGAATGACTACGGTATTTTCACCCAGTTCGCTTAGTAGATTATAAAACCGGTTTCTTTCTGCAGGATCGAGACCTGCAGTAGGTTCATCTACGATAATGAGTTTTGGATTAGAAAGTAATGCTTGTGCTATACCAAAACGTTGCTTCATTCCGCCAGAATACCCTCCCATATTCTTCTTTCTATGTTCATATAAATTTGTTTTATGTAAAAGTGCCTTAACAACTTCTTTTCTTTCTTTTGTATGTGTCAATCCTTTAAGTACAGCCAAATGATTCAGTAATACTTCTGCAGATACTTTAGGGTATACACCAAATTCTTGTGGTAAGTATCCCAAAATTTTTCTTACTTCATTTTTTTGAGTTAATACATCCAGATCTCCAAAAGTGATTGTACCTTCATCCGCTTCTTGTAGCGTAGCAATAGTCCGCATCAATGTAGATTTTCCGGCACCATTAGGCCCTAATAATCCAAACATTCCTGTTCCAATTTCAAGACTTAGATTGTTAATGGCCTTCACTCCGTTTTTATATGTCTTTGTTAAGTTTTTAATGACTAATTCCATAATTGTTCGTTTTTTGATTGAATTATTTTGATCAAACATAATAGTCAAGCCGGATGATATTATGATAAATGTGACAAGTTTGGTGTAGTAAGGTATACAAAGGCTTTTGGTGAGTATCAAGTAACTTCATCACACTTTTCTAGAAGTTAAGACCTGTATAGCGTATGTTTATCAACTTCTTTGGCTGTACCATTTTATTACCCTAGTTTTGGGTATATGATGTTACTATTTGAAAAATATAAGCGAGTGATAATCTCTCTGATGATATCCATTTTTTTATGGTTTGGTGGGGTGATTTGTATGGCTTCGGGTATCGAATTTACAGGTACCTTATTTGTTTTTTTGGCAGTTAGTAGTATTGGATATTTACTATTTTTCTGGTTCTTCAACAGAAAAAAACAAAGAAATTCCTCTCGACTATGGTCAAAAAAGGAAATTAGAATAACCACGACTTTAACGGGGTTACTATGTTTTATCGGAATATTAGAATCTTATCCAAATCATCCTGAGTTTACTTCTGTTTTTGTCTTATTGTTTATTTATATTTTAATCTTTAGTGCTGTGCTTATCTGGAATTACTACCTCAAGAAAAAAGGAGTCCCCACTATTTCCAAATCAGTGATACAAAAACTAATCTTTTGGTCTTTTGTAATAGGCGGAGGAAGGACTTTGATACTATTAGAAGAATATGAGAATAATGACGCATTGATTATTATCGTTTTTATTTATTTTCCGTTGATTTTTTTTTTAATAGTTCATTGGATTTTCAAACAAATAAAATCAATTTTAACTTTAAAAAATGAAAAAGCAAAAACCGAATTATTGCATTTAAAAAGCCAGGTAAATCCTCATTTCTTTTTTAATATGCTTAATAATTTATACGGTTGGGTAGATAAAGATTCAAAGAAAGCAAAAGAGTTGATTCTTAAGCTTTCTGATATGATGCGATATAGTATATATGATGGACAGAAAGATGTAGTTACACTAGAGGAAGAGGTGGCCTACCTAAAAAATTATATTGAGCTGCATAAGATGCGCTATCATAAAGCTATATCCATAAATTTTAATCTTCAAATTGAAAATGAAGGATATAAGGTAATGCCTTTGCTTTTTATTATACTTTTAGAGAATGCTTTCAAGCACGGTGTAGAAAATTTAAGAGAGAATGCTTATGTTCATGTTGATATGATTGCCAGAGAAAATGAAATACATTTTGAAGTTGAAAATAATTTTGATCCTTCAGAAAACACAGAACAGCCTGGAATTGGTTTAAATAATCTGGAGCGAAGACTTGAACTGGTGTATCCTAATAAGCATTCGTTATCTTATACCATTACTGAAGATGTTTATAAAGCGCAACTAATATTAAATCAATTATGATCAAATACTTAATTATTGATGATGAACATATAGCTCATGATATTATTAAAGGGTATTGCGATTTATTACCCAATATGAAATTGATGAAGAATTGCTATGATGCATTAGAAGCATTTGAATATTTAAATAAACACAAGGTAGATTTAATTTTTCTGGATCTCAATATGCCAAAATTAAAAGGTTTTGAGTTCTTAAAAACGTTACCTTCTCCTCCTATAGTTATTGTAACTACAGCTTATAAAGAACATGCTCTAGAAGGTTATGAACTTAATATTGCTGATTATCTCTTAAAGCCTTTTGGGTTCGAACGTTTTCTAAAAGCAATAAACAAGGCAGTAAGTTCATCACCTGCAGTGCAGCTCCCAACTAAAGTAGTTGGAGATAGCACTACGGCAAAAACTATTTTTCTTCACAGTAACAAAAAATATATCCAAGTAGTTATCGATACTATCCAATATATCGAAGCGGCAGGAAATTATGCTAAAGTAATTACAACAACAGAAACCATAACGGTTAGGGAGAAAATATCTGACCTCTTAGAATTACTTCCAAAAGATTACTTTTTACAGGTTCATAAATCATTTGCAGTGGCGACAAAACATATTAAAAGTATTGAAGGAAACAGAATAGGTATCGGAGATCATATTATCCCTATCGGGAAAATCTATAAAACAAATATTATCCAGTTATTGAAGTAATATTCGCGTTTTAGGAAATAAATTAATTTCTATTACTTCTTAAAAATCTACTGGTCTTACTTTATGAATAACTTCTGTACTTACCCAATACACATTTGATAGAGTCCACCTTCTTCGTTATATCTGATAAAAAATAAAAATTTATTATCCAGAGTGATACTCGGGCTTTTTTCATCAAAGTCAGAATTTACTGTATTTCCATGGCCAATTGGTTTTGACCATGTTCCATCTTTCTTCTTCCCTTCATTTGTCAGTATTCATTATTTTTATCTACACTCGACTAGTTTCTATTACTTCGTTGTACTCGTCTGGTTTTGTGGTCTGATTTCCCATTAAATTTGTATACAAAACTCAATGACCATCTTGCACCATTACGACTTCTTACTTGGTTTACAAAAAAATCTGTACCCGTTATCTCTTCTCGAGTTTTACGACTATCAAAAACATTACTAACATTAAATATCAGATTCGCCTTATTTTTAAATAACTTTTTACTGGCTCCTAAGTTCAAATATGAAATTGATTTTCTTTTGTATTGAGCATTACCTCTTTCTCCCTGGTAATTAAACCTACTTTGAATTGAAATACCATGTTTAAGCTTTAATCTAGTACTTAAAGAAGTTTGCCATGTTTCATCAGAGAAATCTAGTTCTTGTGTCCCGGCGGTACCTTCCTGGTCAAAACGATAGGCGTTAAAATCTCCATTAAAACTAAGCCATTTTAGTGGATTATAAGAAGCTGAAAGTTCAAAACCATATCGTTCTTCTAAATCTAAATTGATAATTGTACTTACAAAAACACCATCATCATTCTGAGTAGTATACCACTGGGTATCATCTGTAGTATAGGAATAATATATACTTGGATTTATTGTGAATTTTGTTCCTTTTTGTAAAAGTGATACCTCTACAACATCGGTAAATGCAGATTTCAATGTTGGATTACCAAAAAACCGGGAGTTAAAATCTTCAAGTTCAGAAAATGGATTTAATTGCCATAATGAAGGTCTGTTTATTCTTTTGCTATAACTTACTTGAAAATTTGTTTTTTCACCAATAGCATACCCTAAGTTTAACGTAGGAAATAGATTCGTAAAGGTATTAGTGTTATTAAAAGTACCTTCCTCATCTTTGATGTTGATATTAGTATCTTCAATTCGTAACCCAAGTAAATAACTAAACTTACCTATCTTACTTCCGTATTGAACATATCCTCCAATAATTCGTTCGTCATATTTAATCTCATTATCCAGGTTATCTAACAGTTGATAGTTATCATTTACAAACTCTTCGGCAATAAACCCATCGGTTACATGCCTATTTTCAAACTTAGCTCCGATTTCCAGTTTTGTATTTTCTCCAAAAGGAGTCACAAAATCAGATTGTAAAACAATATCATTATTCTTGTTTGTAGATTTTGTTCTTAAATTTGATATTGGAGTAATTGTAGGCGTTATTTTTTGAGTGCGTACACCCCACTTTTTTGTACTATCCCAAAAATCATATTGCAAATCGAAAGTCAATTTACGCCCTTCTTTTGCAAAAGTTTTGGTATAATTCATTTCAAGCTGGTTATAAGACCTTTTTTCTTTAGAATTTCCTAAAGTTGTTAATATGCTATCAATAGCCGTAGTAGTAGAAGTATATCCATAAGAAAGCATTGTTTCATCAGTATCTTCTGTCTGGTTTCTATAAAACGCTGCTGTGATAGCATTATTTTTATTAAGATAATAGTCTGCACCAACATAAATTAGTTTCCCATCATCATGTCTGTCCTGATCTTCACGTTGGTCTAAATGTACAGTGGTATTATTTCTGGTAGACATTTGTTGTTTAGTATATTCTCCTTCATAATCTGTATATCGTATTCCTGCATTAGCAAAAAAGTTGAATTTTTCTGCCTTATAACTAAAACTCCCGTATAATCTATAATCATCCGGAGTTCCTACAACTCCTCTTAATTGCCCTGTTAGTCCTCCTTTGGTATTCTTCTTAAGAATAATATTAATGATCCCTGCAGATCCTGAAGCGTCATATCTTGCAGAAGGAGTAGTGATTACCTCTACCCGATCTACATTATCAGATGGAATTTGTTCTAATGCCTGGGCAGATGTTAAGCCAGAACGTCTACCATTAATTAAAATAGTAACATTGGCATTACCTCTTAATTGTACCGTTCCTGATGGATCTACTGCAACCGATGGTACATTACCTAATACATCTGTAACCGAACCGCTTTGTGATAATATATCTTTACCTACTTTAAATACCTTTTTGTCTAAACGTAAAGAAACTTGTGATACCTCGGTAGTAATCTTTACTTCATCAAGTGAAACAGTTTCTTCTAATAACAGGATAGGTTTTAGATTTATTTTTTGACGAGACTCGTTGACCTCTAATGGTTCTGAGTGTGCCTGAAACCCAGTATATGTTACTTCTAAGTTATACTTTCCGACAGGAATATCCATAATAATATACACTCCTTCCTCATTAGTAATTACTCCTTCAACTAATTGCTGTGTTGCATCTTTTAAAACTACTGATGCAAATGGTAAAGCTTCGTTTGTAATATTCTCTATTACTTTTCCGGTAACTTCTGCATTTCCGGTTTTTGATTGTTGTGCTATAGTACAGGTTATTGAAAACCACACTACTATTAAGGCTTTTAAATTTTGTTTCATCTGTATATTTACTTGTTTTTAGTTATCAGATGGAATTGCCATTTTTCATTTAGATTTTCATTATAATCTAATAGATTATGGCATATCACATACTGTCGATTTTTAATTGATGAGAGTAAAACTCGGTTTTAGTCAGTATCTTTTCAAGGTATTTTTCACCAACTGCTCTATATATGAGTGAACGACTCTAAGAAGTCCTGTTTTTAAGTTAATTTTACTTCATACTATTTAATGATGCATGAATTTTAGATTATTATATCGCTTTCTTATTTTAATCACTGTTATACTAGTGAGTTCTTGTTCCAGGTCTAGGTATTACAAGACACATGATTCTGTATATATGCACGGTGATCAATCACAATGGGCAACTAAAGATTGGGATCATCAACATTGGAAAAATCAGGTAAACGTAACAGGAGGAGAAGTCTTTTGGTCAAGAACCGAAGTTGAAATCACAAAAGCCCCCGAATTATTTCAACGGTATGGAGTTTTTATAAATACTTTTGGAGAATATGATGTCTTCTGGGATGGCGTACTCATTGGTGAAAATGGAAATCCAGGGCAAGAAGCTACTCATGAACCGTCTGGTGAATTGTGGGCCACTTTTAATATCCCCGATACTCTAGCAACAAAAGGATCACATGTATTAGCATTAAAAACTAGCTTATATTATTTTCCCAATCACTGGAGAAAACTTTATATACATGTTGATGATTATGATCATTTGGTACGATCACAACTTATTAACACAGCATTTATGCATATTTTTGCTGGTGCTTTCCTGATTGCTTCTCTTTACTTCTTTTTCCTTTTTCTAAGTGAAAAAAAAGGATATCCTATCTTAATCTTTAGTACTAGTTGTTTTTTGTTTTTTGCTCTGATTATGATGGAGTACGTTAAATTTTATGTCCCTATTCATTATAGCCAGCATCATATTAGACTAGAGATTATAGGAGGGTTAACATTTTGTATCGCCATTTTGGTTCCTTTATATTTTTCATTGCAATTTCCTTTTCCTAAAAGGAAAGCTATACTAATAACATATATAGGAGTATTAGTATTTGTTTTTTTAATCAATCATTATAGTTATGATTTTACTGCCTATAATATGGCAATAACCATGTGGATTTTTTCTTTTGGGATTATTCTTTTTGGGGTTTATAAAAAAACCAAAGGAGCTATTATAGTACTATTAGCATTATTATCCTGTGCTCTTATAAATGCTATAACTTATTACGACATCAGCCTTTTTGCAGGTTTTGGTATTATCCTTCTAGGCATGTTTTATATCCTCTCTGTGAGAACAAAAGAGCAACGACTTGCTTATGAAGAATCTTTGGTACAGTCTACCCGTCTTCGACTAGAATTACTTAAAAAGAATATTCAACCTCATTTTTTGATGAATACCCTAACTTCATTGATAGATTGGGTCGAAGAGTCTCCACAAAAAGGCGTTGCTTTTATAGAAGCACTGGCTCAAGAATTTAAACTTTTTAACCAAATAGATAATCACACCTTAATTCCTATTGGTCAGGAAATAGAATTATGCCGTACGCATCTTAATATTATGGAATATCGAAAAGAAATAAAATATCATTGGGAAGAAGAAAATATAGATCCTAATCAAAAAATCCCTCCGGCAATACTGCATACCTTATTAGAAAATGGAATAACCCATGGTCTTCCTAATGACAACAATAGCATAACATTCAAATTAATTTTTGAAACCGGTGATACTTATAAAACCTATACATTTTTAACAATTGCCAAAGTGAGAGATCTAGAAAAAAAGATAATAGAAGGCACAGGAATTAAATATATAAAGGCAAGACTAACTGAAAGCTATGCTTCTAAATGGAATTTTTCTTCAGAAGCTACTCCAAATGGTTGGAAAAACAGTATAAAAATAGATAACTAGCCTTATGAATATCTTAATAGTTGAAGATGAAGCCAGAATTGCTAAGAGAATTGAAAGAATGACCAGAGAATTCTTTACAAATACATTACATTCATTACATCGCGTAGAGGCATTACCGGAAGCACTAGAATTTATTAAAAATAATTCATTGGATATCGTACTTCTAGATCTAAATCTTAATGGGGAAAGTGGTTTCGATATCCTCGGTACAGCGGTCTCAGAATCATTTCATACTGTCATCATTTCTGCAAATAGCGAACAAGCAATATCCGCTTTTGAGTACGGAGTGTTAGACTTTGTCCCTAAGCCTTTTAGTAAGGATAGATTAGAGCAAGCCTTTAACAGAGTGTTGTCTAAAGAAAAAACAGAAACTCATAAGATCAAACTATTAGCCGTTAAGAAAAAAGGTAGAATACAACTGATCTCGATTGAGGATATACTTTTTATAAAAGGTGCAGGCGCTTATACAGAACTATTTCTTACTAATGAAAAAAAAGAATTACATGATAAATCTCTCGAAAAACTAGAACAATTACTACCAGAAACTTTTGAACGTATTCATAAATCATATCTGGTAAAAATATCTGAGATAAAAGAAATTATTGTGAAATCAGGTAGTAAGTATATTGCAGAATTAAAGAATGGAGAGCTTATTCCCATCGGAAGAACGAAATATAAAGATATAAAAGCAAAATGGCTTTAGTACTTTACGATTTCTCTCTAAGTTTATATATCATATACATAAATGCTATAAAAACCATAAATGCACACGTATACATAATCAATGGGATTTTAGAAATTACATCTTGATAATACCACCCAGAAAAGAAAGCTCCCAAACCAATGCCAGCTTCTAGTGCAATGTACATAGTAGCCATTGCTTTCCCTCTTTGATTTGGATCGCTCATATCTACAGTCCAGGCGTTTAATGTAGGAGATAGTACTCCCATTGCTAAACCATAGAAAACAGCTGCAATAAACAATCCATTAGCCGTATCCAGGAAACCGATGAGGATGAGTGCCAAAAACAAAATGATAAGGCTTATAATAATAATAATTTTCCGACCGTAATTATCTGATAATCTTCTAGTCATAAATCGAATACATAAAGAAGCAATCGTAAAAACTATAAAAAATGTTCCTTTATTAATGATTCCCAAATGATCACTCCAATCTGGAATTAAGGTTAAAATAACTCCAAAAGCGATATAGCACAAAAAAGTTACAATTGCTGATGGTAAAACCTCTATGGCAATGATATCATTTTTAGAAATCTTAAGAATAGATTGATTAAAGTGCTGAGGGTTTTTAAGAGTTTCTTTTGTATTAATAAGTAAGGCTACAGATATAAAAGCAATTAATGAAGAACTATAGAATAGTACATCAAAAGAATAATACATTTTGATAAAACTACCTAGAGCAGGCCCTAGGGCCAAACCAGTACCAAAACATAAACCTTGTATACCAAATGCTTCTCCCCAACGTTCTTTGGGCACAATATCTGCAATATATGCAGAAATTGCTGTCGGACTGAAACCTGTAGAGAAACCATGTAATAGTCTTAAAAAGAGAAAACCAGAAATAGTAGTTAACACAGGGTATAATAAACCACATACTATACATACAATTATACCAATAATCATTACTGGCTTGCGCCCTACTGTATCTGTAATTTTACCGCTAAAAGGCCTTGAGAAACCCGCTGTAAGGGTGAATAAAGAAATAATTAACCCCTTATATTCTGCCCCGCCAAGATTACTTAAATATGCAGGTAATTCTGGGATTAACATATTATAACTTGCTGAAAAGAATAGAGAACTCAAACAAATCAATGCAAAATTAATTGTATAGATAGAATGCTTCTGATTAATCATTTAATACTACTTTGTAATATGTGTTAATTAATGTTTCAGAATACTGCCACAAGCTATTAGATCCTTTATTTATAGTCTTTGTTTTTTCGTGTACTTTTTGATATTCAACATCAAAATCATGCCATGTCCCTCCATTATTAGAGTGATTTTGAAGAGTGGGCTCAAATCTATCCAATGCTTTGGCAAATTTTGCCTCATTAGTTTTTCCTTCTTCAAACTCTAACCAAATTTCTATTAGTTCGTTTGATTGTTCCTTTGGGAGTATTCCAAATATTCGCTTAGCTGATTTTAGCTCTTCTTCGGTATTTACATGGTTTTTTACAGTATCATAAATAAAAATATCTCCTGTATCTATTTCAACAATATCATGAATCAATACCATTTTTAAAACTTTAAGAATATCAATAGATGCATTAGAATGTTCTGCCAAAACAAGTGCCATCATAGCCAAATGCCAACTATGCTCTGCATCATTTTCTCGTCTATTGCTATTAAATAATTTAGTTTGACGCCGTATGTATTTAATTTTATCGATTTCTTTAATAAACTCTACCTGCTTTAATAATCTTTCCATTTGCAATATTTAATCCCTTTTTATTCTATAATTTTACTGAGTTCAAAGAAATAGTTTGTAGAATTAAATAAAAAGGACAAATGTCCGAACACAAGAAAAATGGTAAGAACCGATCAGGAATTATTAGATTATATTGATATTCTTTGTCGGTTGGATATTAACTATTTTATTGAAGAAAGATTTCTACCGCAACAAAAAATAATAGAACAAGACAAAAGATACACTTCTGTTTTTATTATTAAAGAAGGCATCACAAAGTGTTATTTGTCTGATGAAAATGGAAAAGATTTTATTCAGGAGTTCTTGGGCAAAGGAATGAAATTCGGAGAATTAGAAGTCTTTACTGGTAAATTAAGCTTTTGTAGTATTGAAGCTATTACAAGACTAGAGGTTTATAAAATTTCATATGCTAATTTCAATTACTTGTTAGAGCAAGACAAAAGATTTAATAGATTGGTAATGAAATCCATGGCAGTTAAAATAGCTTATAAAGCTCCAAGACATTCTTACCAACAATCATATACCATAGAAGATAATATTTTAAAGCTTAAAAAGGATTTTCCTGAGTTTACCGAGGTAATTTCAAAAAAAGACATCGCTAATTATATGGGAATTACGTTAAGAAGTTTAAACAGGGTATTGATGAAATTAAATGATAAAAAATAACACATAAATTAAGTAAGCGTGCATCTCAATAATATTCATAATAGACCA
Organism: Aquimarina sp. MAR_2010_214; assembly: GCF_002846555.1. NCBI lineage: Bacteria > Pseudomonadati > Bacteroidota > Flavobacteriia > Flavobacteriales > Flavobacteriaceae > Aquimarina > Aquimarina sp. MAR_2010_214. The sequence continues at coordinate 3,795,965 of NZ_PJMS01000001.1, read as the reverse complement.
TATGATTTTACGGCATTAATAAATACACATGAAGTATTAGAAACTTTTGTCTTTATCAATGCATATGGAAAGAGTACAATAGATTTCTCTAACCAAAAAGCAGTTTTGGAGTTGAATAAAGCTATTTTAAAGCATCATTATGGATTAAAGGATTGGAATATACCTGAAGGCTATCTCTGTCCTCCTATCCCCGGGAGAGTAGATTATATACATCATTTGGCTGATGTGTTATTAAAAGAAGGAGTTACTACCAAAATAAAAGGTTTAGATATTGGTATGGGTGCTAATTGTATTTACCCTATTTTAGGGTCACAAGTATATGATTGGCGTATGGTTGGATCAGATATTGAAAAAAAAGCGGTGGTATCTGCAAAAAACAATATTAAAATAAATAAACATTTGAGTGATGCCATTGAAATAAGACATCAGACTAACAATGCCAATATATTCGAAGGGATTATAAAAGATGAAGAGTACTTTGATTTTACGATGTGTAATCCTCCATTTCATGCCTCACAAGAAGAAGCTTCTAAAGGAACACTAAAGAAGCTAAAGAATTTAGGAATTTCAGAACATATCGAACTTAATTTTGGAGGTCAAGCCAATGAGCTTTGGTGTAATGGCGGTGAAGCGCTATTCCTAAAACGAATGATAAAACAAAGCGTTCCTTTTGCTAAACAAGTAGGTTTTTTTACAAGTCTTGTTTCTAAAAAAGAAAACCTTCCAAAATTAGAGAAACAATTAAATAAAATGAAGGCAACGCATACTACCATTACTATGGAACAGGGTAATAAAAAAAGCCGCTTTATAACTTGGAAATTTTAGACACTAATCTTCTGGTGGTCTACCATGAATTTCTTCAAACAAAGTATCAAAATTATCACGTAGATACGTATTTAATTTCTTTCGATAATCATCTTTCAACCAGGTTAAAAAATTATGAGTACTCTTGCTTATACATTTAGCATAGGCTTGAATTCTATAATTAGTATCCTCTCCCAGCATTTTGGCTAATGCTAATGCATCATAAATATCTTCACTATTTTCAATACATATTTTGGCATGCTGCGCTATAGATTGTTCTAATACAACCTTAGATGATTGGCCATTCTTTACAGATTGTATATACGTTTCTTTGATATCAAAATATACTTCTTCAGAATTAGCAAACTCTGCTCTTAATTCTGCTGGCATCTCATGTCTGAACTTACCTTCAATCTCCTCATCATTAAGGAGTTTATCCATATAATAATTTGGTGAATTAAATATTTTTTGCCAATCCAAATCTGCTCCCCAGGGTCCAAAACGATAGAGGTTATTTCCTAAATCAATTACAGAAAACTTAGATTTGTTTTTAAGAATACGAGAACCACGACCAATCATTTGATAATATAAAGTCAAAGATTTGGTAGCTCTATTTAGGATTATAGTATCTACTGTAGGTTCATCAAATCCTGTAGTCAAGATACTTACCGATGTTAAAATAGCATTAGGTGTTTCTTTAAACCATTTTAGGATTTGACTTCTCTGTTTTTTTGTGGCCGTATTATCTAAGTGTGCAATAGGAAACCCTGCAGCTCTAAATGTATCAAAAACATGTAATGAAGTATTAATTCCATTATTAAAAATTAGCGTTTTCTTACCCAAAGAATGTTTTTTATATGCATCTAGTAATTTACCCAGCATATCTTGATTTGTATACAGGTCTTCTGATGATTTTACTGTATAATCACCGTTGGATCCAACTTCCAAAGATGTCAATCCCATATTATAAGCAAAGACTTCTGCTCGGGCAAGAAATTCATTTTCGATTAAGGATTCTATCGTTTCGCCAACAATCAATTCATTATAGTTATCCTTCATCGGCAATTTCATATTCGAACTCAATGGTGTAGCCGTAACTCCTAAAATAAACGATTTTTCAAAAAACTTAAATAATTTGGTAAAAGAATTATAATGTGCTTCATCAATAATGACTAAACCAATGTCTGAGATATCAAGCTTATCTTCATTTAATCTATTATTTAAAGTTTCTACCATAGCCACAAAACAACTATACTCCTCTTGGTCATCAAGATTTGCTTTGCTATCAACTACTTTATTAACTACCCCAAACCCGGTAAGCATTTTAGATGTTTGCTTACATAGTTCTATACGATGTGTCATCACTAACACTTTTTTGTTATGATGTTTAAGGTATTGTCTTACTATTTCAGAAAAAATCACGGTCTTACCACCACCCGTTGGTAGTTGATATAACAGATGATAATCTTCGGGAGCGTCTTCAAAACTTTTAAAAATCTTATTGATTGCTCCTTTTTGGTAACTGTATAATTCTTTACCGGTTTTTCTTTCTTCTGACTCTGTAGTCATCTCAGACATAACTTTCCATTTTTTTAGGCCTGTAAAATTAATGCCTTTCAGGAGTTTTGAAAGGATTTTGTCTTAAAAAATAATAAACTTTGTAAGAAATGTTCTTTCAGCGTATTATAAAGAAAGAGGCCCATCAATAATGATGGGCCTCTTGATACAAAATTTAAGCGTATATGTTTAGATAACTTTTACGTTTACTGCATTCAATCCTTTGTTACCTTCTTTAAGGTCAAATTCAACTTCATCACCCTCACGAATTTCATCGATTAATCCTGAAATGTGAACAAAATGCTCTTTGTCTGAACTATCTTCTTTAATAAATCCGAAACCTTTGGCATCGTTGAAGAATTTTACTGTTCCTGTACTCATTGTAATATAATTTAATTTTAATAATTACTTTATGCACTTCAAATATGATGCCACAAATATACAAGCAATGAAACTGTATTTCTTTCTAGATACTAGTTACTCTTATTTTTTTCTTCTTTAATCTACTATTATTTAGTGTTGCAACTAGTTCATCTGCTATAGAAACAGGTACAGCAACAAACGTGCAATCTTGTTTTAACTCTATAACTCCTAATTGATCCTTATTAATTTTACCTTGTTTAAAAAATAATCCGGCAATATCTCCCTTAGAGATTTTATCCTTTCTACCTCCAGAAATAAATAAAGTTTGCCAATATTGAGGTTCTCGTATAGAGTGTTTACTAATCGTTTCTATTTCGGCATTTTCAATAAAATCTGGTAAGTTTTCCTTTTCCCATTTCAATACATAAGCGGTTCCTTTAGCATTTACTCTGGCTGTTCTACCATTTCGATGTGTAAATTCTTCTACTTTTAATGGAAGTTGATAATGAACAATGTATTTTATCTCTGGGATATCGATTCCTCTGGCTGCCAAATCGGTGGCAATAATAATCTGATGAGTTCCGTTTCTAAATTTGATTAAAGAACGTTCTCTATCTTTCTGCTCCATTCCTCCATAAAAACAACCATGACTAATATTATTTTTATCCAGGAAGTCACTCACTTTGCTTATAGTATCTTTTAGATTACAAAATATAATTCCGGGTTGATTACCTAATTGGTGTAATAGTGAAACAAGAGTATCTAGCTTGTTTTTTGAAGGAGATACTATCGTTTTTATTGTTAAATTAGAAACACCATCTCCCAAGTAATCAATAATAGTTGGGTTTTCTAATTTGACAAAATCAGGAATGTCTATTTCTTGTGTTGCAGAGGTTAATATTCTTCTATTTATTCCTGGCAGTTCATTTATAATGCCTCTCATTTCATATTCAAAACCAACTTCTAATGATTTGTCAAATTCATCCAGCACCAATGTTTTTATGCTTTCTTTAGAAAAACGTTCTCTACTGAAATGATCTACTATTCTACCTGGTGTACCAATAAGAATTGCCGGAGTATGCTTCAGTTCTATTTTATCTTTAGAAATAGAGCGACCACCATATACAGCATTTACTTTATATCCTGACCCCATTTCTCTAACCACTTGTTCTATTTGAATAGCTAATTCTCTTGATGGTACTAAAACTAAAGCTTGTATCTCTGTACTTTCAGGATCTAAATTAGCAATAATAGGTAATAAAAATGCCAGCGTTTTTCCTGTTCCGGTAGGAGAAAGTATAATTGTATTGGTAGTTTCTTTAATGGCTACAAGCGCGTCTTCCTGCATAGGATTCAAGCTTTGAATATTCATCTTTTCGAGAATATGTTGTTGCTTTTTAATGATATTTGCCATACGTTTTATTTCTTTTTCTTCTTAGGTATTTCTGTTTTTGTATGAGTAGAATTTGTATGTTGCGCAAGGTAATTTGCTAACAGTTTCTCTATCAATTCCTCTTTGGTAAGGTGATGAAAAACTGTTTTAATCTTATCTTTGAACTCAGTAGAAACGGTATGATTGGGTTTGGTTTTAAATATTTTCTTTGCCCACAAAAGGCCATTATTTTCTTCGATACTTTGGGCATCTGCTTTTTTATACTCCTGAAAAGAGATACCTAATTCATTTTCAAAATCAGATATTTCATGCGCTTCTTCTTGTTGTAATACTGTTAAAGATAACCCCTTTGCTCCTGCTCTTGCGGTTCTTCCACTTCGATGTACATAGGTATCGTAAACATCTGGTAAATGATAATTGACTACATATGATATTTCTTTGATATCAATTCCTCTAGCAGCCAAATCTGTAGCAACAAGAATATCTATATGTCCTTCTCTAAATTGCCCCATAATTCTATCACGAATTGGCTGTGATAAGCTACCGTGTAGTGCTCCAGAAGAAAATTTATTAATAGCAAGATTCTTTGCAAGCTTATTTACTGCCGCTTTTGTTTTACAAAAAATAATACCTCGCTCTCCTTCTTTTGAGCTAAGAAAATGCATTAAAACTTCTAATTTTTCTATAGGTTTTACAACAACATATCGGTGATCTATACCTTGATGTCCAACAGTTTCCATATCTGCACTTACTTGAATAATGTGCTTAGACATATAATTTTGCACCATCTGTTTTATGGTTCCTGGCATCGTAGCGGTAAACAGAATGGTTCTTCTGTTTTTTGGTAGCACTGCAACTATTTTATCTAAATCTTCTTTTAATGAATTTACCATCTCATCTGCTTCATCTAGAACCAGATAGTTAGAATTTTTAATATCAATAGCATCACGGTTCATCAAATCAATTAAACGTCCAGGAGTTGCAATAACTATATGGGTAGGATTTGTTAAACGCTCAATTTGAGGTTTGATAGGAATTCCTCCGCACACTGATGCAATAGAAATATCTGGTAAATACTTAATAAAAGATGTTAAATCGCTATGAATCTGATGTCCTAATTCTCTGGTCGGGGCCAATATTACGGCCTGAATACTTGGATTACTGGCATCAATCATTTGCAACAATGGCAATCCAAATGCAGCCGTTTTTCCTGTTCCGGTTTTGGCTAAACCAACAAAATCATCCTTCTTCTGTAATAAAATAGGAATTGATTTTTCCTGAATATCGGTTGGTGTAGAAAAATTTAGGTCTACTAAACTTTTTTGTAATGGAACTAAAACTCCTAAATCAGAAAACTGTCTTGACATAAAATAATTTTTGGCAAAGATAGAAGTATAAATAGAGTATTCTGTACAGTTTTAAAAAAGCTAATGAATAAATGACTTTATATAGTGATCATTTTCATCAAGATTTTTGTTCTACGGTTATTTGATCTATGTTATTTTGTCATCAGCTACTGCATAAGAGTAAGAAACTAAAATTAAAAGTATTAACCACTTTTTATACTTTACCCTACTCTTATGCTCTTTTGCTGAATATGTATTAAAGATTTGGTCTTTCTTAAAACTCTTTAACATTATCATCGATTACCCGTTCTATTAATAATCGTTTTGGATCTATTGCAGCTTTTGCAGGAATAGTATCAATCTCAAAAGAAAAATTCATTTTTTCATCGGTAAACAGCACTCTTTTTGAAAAGATAAGGTGTTTTTCTTCTGTATCTGCATATACACCTATATCTACCCAATCGCGTTGTTTTACCTTAGTTTCGGTACCCAGACCATCAACTTTAATTTTAGATGCTTCGATATCCATTGAAACTTTATATTTTCCGTTTCCTTTTCTTTTATAAGTAGCATCTTTTAATCGATAATCATACAACGTTATTTCTTTGAACCAATCAGTAATTAAGTATTTGTATTTTTCAGGGATTAAAGGCTCTAAATAAGTTAAAAAATCTAGCGTTGTAGGGAATGGCGTTTCTTTGTATTTATAGCCGTTCAAAAACGCTTTTAAAGCAGTATTTACTCTTTCTTCCCCAATATAATCCTGTAGCGCATACAAAACTAAACTTCCCTTGCCATAATGAATATATCCTTGATTTCCGACTTGATATAAAGGCAATTCTTTTTGAGTTTCATTACTTCTTCCTTTCAAATATTTTTCAAAATCATATGCTAAAAATCGCTTCATTTTAATATCGTCATTCAATTCATGTTTCATAACCATTAATGCTGCATATTCAGAAAAACTTTCTGATAACATTGTTGCACCTTGTACATTGGCACCAACAACTTGATGTCCCCAATATTGATGCGCCATCTCATGAGCTATTATTGAATAAACAACATTAGTATCATTTTCATTTGTGAGATTAGAAACAAACCCTCCACCTTCTGTATATGGCATTGTTCCAGGGAATGACTGTGCAAAATTATAATATCTTGGGATTTCAATAATTCTTGCCTGTTTATGAAAATATGGACCAAAGTTTTCGGTATAATACATTAAAGATTTCTCTATTCCGCTTAACATGATATCAATGTTATAATCGTGTGCTTTATGGTAGTAAACTTCTATATCAACACCGTTCCACTTTTTTCGTGCGACTTCATATTTAGCTGACATAAAATTGGTGAAATTCAAAGATGTATGGTCATTTTTATAATTAAAATAATTTCTGCCATTTGCAGACCATTGCTTAACTAATGTCCCTGGAGCAATTGCTGTCTGGTCATTAGATGTAGAAATTGTGGTTTCTACATTTACCCAATCTGATATTTTTCCGGTGATATAATTCTCTTTAAGGTATGTTTTATCTTTTTCCTCTAATTTATTTATTAGTTTCCTAGGTTTCAACCCACGTTCTTTTCTATCACTAGCGTCCATTATTTCATTATATGCCTCATAACCAAAAGTAGGTAAAAGGTAATTTGAATCGAAAAAAGTTCCGTTTTTAACAACGCGTATATTAGACATTGTATTTTCAAATCCTTTGCTTAAATATTCAGTTTCAAGAGTGAATTTCATTTGAGCTCCTGGTAATAAAGGTTTCTCTAATTTATATATTTGATATCCTAAATCACTATCATTATAAACCAATTTAGAATTAGGGATAGTTAACGATTTTTTCCATTCAGATTCTTTTAATTCTATGCCATCTACACCACTATCAATAAAGTGAATTAATGAATAATGTAAAGAATCAATTGCATATTCTCCTTTGTTTTCAATAGTAATAAACGATTTAGAAATTACATTTCTGTCATTTGGATATATATCAACTTTATATTTGATTTCTACAATTTTTGGCTGTATTATATGTTCATACTTCTTATACATATTTTCATAAGATTTCTGCATCATTTTAATCTCAGAAGCAGAACCATAAGGGTTTAAAATTTGAGTATTGTAATACACAAAACTTGATGTTAGAGTAAATAGAACCACAATAACAGATAGGCATAAAACATATTTTTTAGTGAAATGATTTTTAGCGGATTTAAATCTACTCTTTACTCCTTTGACAGTACCTCTTACCCAAAATAAACTTGCCAGGGTAATGAGAACAAAACCAAACAGCATCCAATATAGATTAAACCAATTTATTGCAATTAATTCTGAACTAAAACCATTCATATCAGAATACAAGTAAGATGGCGTAAAACCAAGATTTAGCATATATGATTTAATACCAAGCGCGTCTACAATTAAAAATTCAAACATGAAAATAAGTAAAATTGAAACAAAATAAGCGATGTATTTATTGTTTAGAATGACTTGTATGAATACTAAAATACAAGACCAAATAACGTACATAGTGACGCCTGAATAGAGAAAATCTAACACATACACTCCGATTTCAGGATTTGTATATCCGTTAAGTAATTGATATAAAATTGATACTACAATTAAAAACAAATCGAACAGTAGATTAATTACTATTAGCGCAGCTATTTTAGCTAAAATTAGTGTAAGTGAATTGTGTGGTGTACCATCAATTACACCGTTAATATTATTTGATCGTTCTCTCCAAACTAACTCTCCACTAAAAAATATTAAGATGATAATACCAATAATCATACTTATTGGTCTATTAAAAGCAAGCATTTTTGATGTTACATGGTATGATTGCAGTCCATAAAATTCAAAACCATTAAGCAATTTATTTATAAGAATTAGTACACCAAACGCAAGTAGAATTTTAAATGTGTTGCTCTTTAAAATGGTATAGAAATTAATCTTGAAAAAACTAATGAATTGGTTCCATGATGTAATAAAACTAAAACTATTAGTTGTGTTTGGAAGATTGAATACCTGCACGGAAACATCACTTTTTTTAGTTTCCTTTTTCGTTTTAACTTTTTTATGTTTCTGAACAAAAGAGAATGATAAATATGATGCTATTATAGTAACAATCCCAACACTAAGCCAAAGTAATCTATTCACAAAAAGCCAACCAGTAAAAGACACAATTTCTGTATTCTTTTCAATAGAAGTAAAGTATTTTGAGTCTATGGTATAAGCTTTTAAACCCATAATATCTGTCAATGCAGCGAAACTTTCAGTACTAATATCCTTTAAAAATGTCCCTGATAGTAAATATGCAACAATAATTATTATAGTTGCAATAAATGAAACCATTGTACTCTTCCACTTATTAGCTACCGCAAAAATAATTGCTCCAGCTACAAACATATTGGGTAAAATAAAGATAAGATAGTTATTTATAAAAGCTTCAGAATTAAGAATTCCCATTCTATCTGCACTTGCCATTCCCATTTCAACACTAATATCAGTGCCAATAAAAAAACCAAAAAAAACGCCTAAAAGAGGAATTGTAGATAGAAATAGAGCCCCAAAAAAACGTCCAAAGAAATAACTAGCTTTGTTAAGAGCGGTACTAAAAATAATACCATCAAAATTATTTTGATAATCCCGTAAGGCTGCATTGTTAAAGTATGCAGTAGCTATTAGCAATGCAATAATGGACAAGTTAGCAACATAAAGCGTTATAACATGTGGTGCATTTTTTAAAATATTACCAGTTGCGCCTCCAAAAGTAATACCGTCACTAACGACCCCAATAGCTGCAATGGCAGCAAATATGAAAAAGAAAATATAGACCATTGACCTTTTTAAGCCCATTGATATCTCTTTGAAAAAAAATGTTTTAAACATGATGTTACGTTTTTAGTTGATTAATCCAGGTTTATACTATTTCTCTGATGCTATCAATTTTGGAAAAGAACACATCTTCTAAGGTTGGTGAAACAAGAGTAAATCCTGCTCCAGGTTTTATGTCGCTTAAAACATGAATCAATGGTTTACCATCAACCATTTTATTAGAGATAACCACATGTTCATTGCTATAACCTTCAAGTTCATTTCGTTCAATTAATTTTTGCCATACTTTCTCATTTAATTCATCAATTACATGTTGTGGTTTACCTTTACAGATGAGTTTTCCTTGATTCATAATCGCCATATTTTGACATAATTCTCTTACGTCTTCTACAATATGAGTAGATAAAATAATGATGACATCTTCTGCAACGTTTGCCAAAAGGTTATGAAATCTATTTCTTTCTCCGGGGTCTAACCCAGCAGTTGGTTCATCTACAATGATTAGTTTTGGATTGCCAATCAGTGCTTGAGCAATACCTATTCTTTGTTTCATCCCTCCCGAGAAGCCTTTAACACTTTTGTTTCTTTTTTCATACAGGTTTACTTTTTGCAATAAAAAGTTTACTAGTTCTGTTCTTTCCTTTCGGTTTGTGATGCCTTTTAATATTGCTAAATGATCCAATAATTGCTTTGCTGTAATCTTTGGGTATACTCCAAATTCTTGTGGTAAATACCCTAATACTTTTCGTAACTCAATTGGGTTTTCAAGAATATTAATGGTGTCCAAATGTATTGTCCCTTTATCTGCTTCCTGCAATGTGGCCAAAGTTCTCATTAATGAAGATTTACCAGCGCCATTTGGCCCCAATAAACCAAACATCCCATTAGAAATTTCGAGAGAGAGATTATCTAATGCTTTTACTCCATTTGAATATGTTTTACATAAATTTTTAATTACTAATTCCATAAGCTACTGATTTAAAGTCAGCAACAAAAAGAAGTTAAGAGAGAGAAGAAATCAATTTTTTTTAACCAACTCCTATATATGAATAGCTAAAAAGTGTATTATCATTAATGAATGCTGTTCGTTGATAAAAAACATAATTTCATTGATGATAATAGTGTATTCATTAATTAGAATAGTCAAACTCCGATAGTTTTAATATTTTTATTTCCAAGAATAGATTACTATGAAAATCCAAACATTAGATACCCGAAAAAAAAATATTCTAATACATGTTTTAGTATTGTTTACTATAATTTTGATAGTTGTATTTAGTTTTGTTATTTCTGATAAAAATCCGTTTACGTTATCATCTCTAACTACTTATTTTCTTCAAGTTACTACAAGCTTTCTTTTGTTAATAGCCCCTCCTGTTTATTTCAATATATATTGGATTATCCCCAGGTATTTAGTAAAAAAACGATACTTCATTTATATTGTATTACTCCTTATAACGATTATTGGTTGGGGATATATCATAGGATATAGTGAACCCTTAATGGATCAATATTGGTTTAATCAACCTGACCAGGAAATGGCACCAGAAAGCGGTATCACTGGAATGATTGTTATTATACTGGTTTCTACGCTATTAAACCTATCCTATAGATGGTTTATTCAACTCTCAAAAATAAATCAGATCGAAAATGATCGTCTTCATTTAGAATTATCATTACTGAAAAATCAAATCAATCCACACTTCTTCTTTAATACATTAAATAACTTATATGCACTTTCACTAGAAAAATCTGACAAAACACCATCCTTGATTTTGAAATTGTCTGAAATAATGCGTTATACGATCTATGATTGCAAAGAACCCAGAGTATCTATTGGTGGAGAAGTAACATATCTAGAAAATTTTATTGAACTGCAAAAAATGAGACATCATAACCGTGGAATTATCACTTTCGAAAAAAAAATTGATGATGCATCAAAGCAAATTGCACCTATGATCTTAATTGTATTTTTAGAAAACGCATTTAAACACGGTTTTGATCACATGGAAAAAAATGCGTTTATAAACTTTAAACTACAGACTACAGAAAAGATATTGCACCTACATATTGAAAACAATTTTAGTGATACCGAAAATGAAAATGATGGTGGTATTGGTCTTGAAAATGTAAAAAGAAGATTATCTTTAATTTATCCCAATGCACATGAACTTAAGATTGATAAAATGGACACTGTTTTTACTATTGATTTAAAATTAAATTTATAATGAACTGCATTACAATTGATGACGAACCTTTGGCCCATAAAGTGATAAAAAACTATTGCGCTAATCTTTCATTTTTAAATGTTGTGAAAGAATGCCATTCTGCATTTGAAGCTATGAATTATTTAAATGAAAATCATGTGGATTTAATTTTTTTAGATATTAATATGCCCAAGCTTAAAGGATTGGATTTTTTACGTACTTTAAGTAATCCCCCTCTAATTATTGTAACTACAGCTTATCAGGAATATGCTATTGAAGGTTATGAACTAAACATTCTGGATTACCTCTTAAAACCTTTTAGTTTTGAGCGGTTTTTAAAAGCTATAAATAAAGCCCAAAGTCAAAAGAAAATGATAGAGAGTTTGCAGAATGGAACAGAAAATCAAGTTTTCGAAAACCCAAAAAACACTGTAAATCAAAACGATAGCATTTTTGTGAAAGGAGACAAAAAAGTGCATCAAATTCAATTAGATAGTATTTTATATCTAGAAAGTTTAGGAAGTTATGTCAAAATACATCTGGAAAACGAAACCATTACTTCATTAGACAGGCTGACCAATTTTGAAAATACTTTACCAAAAAATCAATTTTTAAGAATACATCGTTCTTATATAATAGCGCTTAAAAAAATACAAACTATTGAAGGGAATCGATTAAAAGTAGCTGGAGTTGATATTCCTATCGGTAGTGTTTATAAACATAACCTAACCCATGCTATTAAAAAATAACGTGAGTTATATTATTAAAAAGACTTTTTTCTTCTGTCTTACTCCTATTTAATTGTATTAATAACGCTACCACAAGTTAGCATTGCATCACCAAAATATGGGTTACGAATTTCTTTTTCTCCACTTATCCAAATAGCTCCTTTATTGGTATTCGCCATAGGGCATTTTTGCACATATATTGCTGTACTTAATTCGGTAAAGTTAGATACTAGAGCTACTATAGTCTCATTTAATGCTACAAAATAGGTTCTTTGTTTTTCTAATTCTTTGTTGTTCGCAATATTATCTAATATTTTGATACTATTTGATAGATGAGTTTTTTCTACCTCTTTCAAATCTGAAGTCTTAATTGCTTTTAAGATTTCATTTGTTTCTTTCGCGAAAATAGAGGCCTGAGAAGCATCTGATTCTACAAATGCATCTTTCATTTGTAAGTATGGTATAAAGGCTGGTAAAAAATCTTTCTGAAAAGACTTTGATACTTCCATATTTTTATCTTGACCCATCATGGTCTTTCCTCCTTCTTTGTTCATCATTGATTTTTTTCCCTGTAATTGGGCTGCAGCATCAACGGTAAATGTTCCATTTGTAACTATCTCATCACCATTATTGAGTCCATTTAGAATTGTATATGTATTCCCTGTAGCATTTCCCAGCAATACTTCTCTCATTTCAAAAATGGGTTCGGTAGCATTTGTTTTTATATAGACTACAGAGCGTTCACCTGTCCATAACACAGCACTTGCCGGAACAACAAGTTGTTCTGTAGTCTCATTTTTACTTGCAACACTACCAGTTACAAACATCCCTGGCTTAAAAAGATGATCTCGATTGCTAAGGTTAGTTCTTATTGTAATGGTTCTTGTTTTAGCATTTAAAACTGGGTTTATAAAAGATATTGTGCCATCAAATTTTTTATCTGGATATGCAGTAGTGGTAATATTGATTTGCTGCCCTTTTTTAAATTGTGCAATTTGATTTTCATATACATCAAATTCTGCCCAGACCGTACTAAGGTTACTTACTTTTAAAATAGGCTGCCCTTGTTTTACATAGTCACCTTCTGCACTCATTACTTCTGAAACGGTACCAGAAACGGTTGCATAAACCGGAAAGTTTTCCTGAACTTTACCCGAAGATTCTATTGCATTGATTTGGTTGTCTGAAAGTTTCCATAACTTTAATTTATTACGAACAGCTTTATAAAGTATTGGTTGAGATTCTTTAAGTGATACTGCAGTAATAAGTTCTTGTTGCGCAGCGACTAGGTTTGGTGCATAAATAGTTGCCAATCTTTGCCCTTTTCTAACCTCTTGTCCTTTGTAATTAACATTCAACCGTTCGATTCTACCATCAAAATAACTAGCTTGTACTGCGTTTGCCTCTTCATTTTCCATTATTTTTCCAGATAATATAATCCTGTCTTTATCAACTCCTGTTAGATTTCCGACTCTAGTAGTTTGGATGTTTGCTAATGCCATTGCATTTTCGGTCATTTTAAATTGATCAGCAGAAAGACCATCAGTTTTGGTTTCTGTCGGAATTAGATCCATACCACATATTGGACAATCGCCAGGTTCTGTTTGCATAATTTGTGGGTGCATTGAGCAAGTCCACATTTGATTTGTTGTAGCTTCTTCCTGATGATTGTTTTGATTGTGTTGAGTAGAATTATTACTTCCGAAAATAAAGTAACCTCCCAATAGCCCTGCAAGAACTGCTATACCAATATAAATGATGTTCTTATTCATGACGCTTATTTTTTTATTTTTCTAATTGTCGGTGAGGATATAAACCATAAAGTGAACCCACTTAGCACAGTTATTAATCCTAATAGAGAAAAAGCCCTTAGAATAATTGTATTAAAATCATCTCTTCCTTCATAATCCATTGTATGAGTCATCCAAAGGAAATCAAACCAGCGCCACGATCGGTGTCTCACTCTTTGAAAACTTCCATCTTTTACCGAGATATATGCTTTTACATTTTGAGAGTGCTCATATGAAACAACATAAGCAGGTAGCGGTCTTCCTCTATATTCATGATGATTACCAACTTCACTTATTTTTTCAATACTTTCTGCTTTTAGTTCTGGATGCATATTTTTTTCTGCAATTTTCAAAGCTTCAGAAGTAGTTATTTCTGATTTTATGGCTCCTGTAGTTGCATCAAAAAGTTGCTTGTCATTTACCCAGTAATACGGTTGTCCGGCTATTTCTTTAAGTTCTAGTGATTGAATGGACTCCTTTGTTTCTATTTGAGAAGGTTTTATCAAATCATTAAAGGATAAAACATCAATATTTTCATTTCTAAATTGATCTCCATGAATATCGTCAATATCTGTCCAGCTAAAATATAAGCCACTAACCGTCCATAGTAGAAACTGGATTCCTAAAAAGAGGCCTAAATACCTATGTGCTTTTCTAATTTTTGTTGCTGTTTGCCTTTTAACCATATATATTCATTTTCATATCTAGTTGATATGTATTGTTTTTAATCGTAAAGCATTAGTTATTACTGATACAGAACTAAAACTCATAGCCAGAGCTGCTATCATAGGAGATAATAGGATTCCGAAAAAAGGAAAAAGTACTCCCGCAGCTATCGGCACCCCTAGCGTGTTATAAATAAGTGCGAAGAAAAGATTTTGCTTGATATTCTTCATTACTTTATCACTTAGTTTTTTTGCTTTTACAATACCTTGTAAATCTCCTTTTACCAAAGTAATAGTTGCACTTTCTATGGCTACATCGGTACCTGTACCCATCGCAATACCAACATCACTTTTTGCAAGAGCAGGAGCATCATTAATACCATCTCCAGCCATAGCAACCACTTTACCGTTATTTTGTAATTTTTCAACCTCACTAAGTTTATCCTCGGGCAGCATCTCTGCTTTAAAATTTGCAAGATTAAGCTCATTAGCTACTGCATAGGCAGTATTATAATTATCTCCAGTAAGCATGATAACATCAATTCCACTATCCTGTAACTGCTTAATAGCTTCACGACTAGTTTCTTTGATTTTGTCTCCTATCACTACATAACCTGTAACATCCTGATTTATAGATAAAAAAGAAACTGTTTTCCCTTTTTTCTGATAAGATTCGGCTTGTTTTTTAAGTTCAGCTGAAATAGGTACATTGGCATATTCCAACATTTTCGCATTACCCAATATCACTTTCATATTAGCGATGTTTCCTTCTACTCCTTTCCCTGTTACAGCTTTAAATTTACTTACATCTAATAATTCAATATGCTGTTCTTTTCCATATTTTAGTGTTGCTTGAGCCAATGGATGTTCACTTAAATTATTAAGAGAAATGATATATTGAAGGATTTCTTCTTTGCTAAATCGATTTCCAAAAACTTCAACGCTTTCAACAGTTGGTTTCCCTTCAGTTATGGTTCCTGTCTTATCCACAATAAGAATATCCACTTTGTTCATTGTTTCGAGTGCTTCTGCTTTTTTAATCAGTACACCATTTTGAGCTCCCTTACCAACTCCAACCATTACAGACATTGGTGTAGCCAGTCCCAAAGCACATGGACAGGCAATTATAAGTACAGCAATTGCATTTACAAATGCATAAACATAAGCAGGTTCGGGACCATAAACTGCCCAAATGACAAATGTGATTAGGGCTATGATAACCACTATAGGCACAAAATATCCAGAAACACTATCTGCTAGTTTTTGGATAGGTGCGCGACTACGACTTGCATCATTTACCATTTGGATAATTTTTGATAACAGTGTTTCAGCTCCCACCTTTTCTGCTTTCAATAAGAAGGAATGATTTCCATTAATGGTTCCACTACTCACCTGATCTCCTTCTATCTTATCTACCGGTATTGGTTCACCTGTGATCATTGATTCGTCTACAGATGTTTGCCCTTGAAAGATAGATCCATCTACAGGAATTTTATCTCCTGGTTTTACTCGTAGTATATCATTCAATTCTATCTGATCAATAGAAATATCTTCTTCTTTCCCTTCTACAACACGTATTGCTTTATTAGGAGCTAGTTTCAATAGCTCCTTAACTGCAGTGTTTGTTTTGCTATGTGCACGTGATTCTAATACCTGACCCAAAAGTACAAGTGTTAAGATAACGGTAGTTGCTTCAAAATACACATGTACTGTTCCTGATTCTGTTTTAAACTGATCTGGGAAAAAACTTGGAAAAAGCATTGCTAAAACACTAAATAACCATGCAGTACCCGCACCAATACCTATAAGAGTAAACATATTGAGGTTCCAGATTTTTATAGAACGAAAAGCACGCTCAAAAAACATCCAGGTAGCATAAAACACTACAGGAACAGAAAGTCCAAACTGAATCCAATTTCTATATTTTAATTCCAAAATATCATTAAGAGGATTACTCGAAAACATATCTGACATCGCTATTATAAAAATAGGAATAGTAAATAGTACAGCTATCCAGAATTTCTTCAGTAATTTTTTATAATTCTTCTCTTCTTCAGAAAGATCTGGTTGTACTACTATTAGATCCATACCACAAATAGAACAGGATCCTGGGGCATCTTTAATTACTTCTGGATGCATTGGACAGGCATACTGTTCTACAGCAATTGTATGTAACGTTATCTCTTCAACTAAATCCATCCCACATACCGGACAATCCTGTAACGCATTGTATGTTTTGTCTCCTTCGCAATGCATAGGACAATAAAAAACTCCTGTACCTTTTCCTTTAGGTTTGACCTGTTTGGGTTTATCATCCTGATCTTGTGTCCCCGGAAGATAAATGCTGTAACGCCCACCTTCTTGTGCTAATGTCTCTTTAAAAACAGCTAAAGAAATATGCTCTTCTGTCTCAATAATTGCTTCTGCTTTCTCCAGATCAACAGACGCACTGGTCACCCCATCCATAGTATCAAGTATGTGCTCTACATGGCCACGACAGCCATTACAAGTCATCCCAGATATTTTATATGTATGTTTCATTTTTTAATTTTCAATGTTTAACCAGTAAAATTATTGAGTTTACATCTCTTTCTTTTTGATAATTATGGTTTCTTCTTATACAATTTTGTCTAGAGGTTGGCGATCCCATGATTGTAGGCTCTTAAAACTACTCATAGACATCCCAGTAATTGCTTTAAATTGTTTTGCCAGATGACTTCCACTTTTATAATTCAATGCATGTGCTATTTCAGAAAAACTTAAGTTTCCCATTTGAATATATTCCTTCGTTTTTTCAATTTTAAGGCGAATGAAATATTTTTCTATAGTCAAGCCCTCATTACAACTAAACAGTTTGCTTATCACAGAATAATCCTTATGTATATGTTTGGAAATAAGATCAGATAGATTTTCATTTAACATATCCTCATTTGACAATTCACTTATCAAATAGGATTTCACTTGTTCTACAATAAGAGCTACTTCATCAATTATGATCTCGAAACCATTACGAGTAATAATTTCATTTATTTTTTCATAAGTAATGGTGTCAATATTACTAAACACGATCTCTCCCAATTCTATTGTCTCAACAGGGATTTTAGCATTTTTAAACTCCTGTTGTAGTACAGTTTTACATCGGTTGCAGACCATGTTTTTGATTAAAACTTTTTTCATCTGGTTGTATTTATTGTTTTAGAAGTCAGATGGAATAGTTAGCATAATTATCGAATAGTTTCGGCAACATTACCACATTTTAGCATGCGATCCCCAAAATATGGGTTCCTAATTTCTTTTTCTTTAGATAACCAATATCCGCCTGTATTATCAAATGCCATTGGACAATATTGCTTATAAACTTCTCCAGATGACAATGCTCCTTTAAGTACAGTTTCCATTTGTACAGTAATTTCTATGAACGCTTTTCTTTGCTCCTCGATATCATCTGTGTTAGTTATTGCCTCAACCGCCGTTTTTAGAGCTGTGTTTTCTGTTACTTTGGCAAGCATTTTGGCTCCTGCTTTAGCTTCATTAGCATCTGTGTTTACTAAAGCTGTTTTGATATGGATATAATGCTGAAAAGCTTCTGCTGTCTCTACATTTTTAAACTGAACTTCCTTTGTTTGCTCTTCTTCATGACTACTATGATCATTATTATGACCCATTTCAGAATGTTCTTGTTTTTCATCTGTTTTAGATGTTTTATTCTCTTTGCAAGATAGTATTGTTAATCCTAGTATTGCTACTATAATTACTCTTATATCATAAATTTTTAAGTTTCTCATTTTGTTTACTTTTTTAAATAGTTTTGTTTTTTTTAATTTGTTAAATAATTGATCATCGCAGCTTGTGTATAGTATAATTGTATACTCTCTATTTGATTTAGCTGAAATTTAAGTTGTAGTTCCTGAATATCTAATACATCGTTAAAATCTATAGTTCCTGTTTCATAACTTTTTATCAGTATTTCTTCTGCATTTTTGGCTTGTTTTAAATTTTTTTTCTGAGTATTGTATTTGATTCTTGCTGTATTTCTATAAGAAACAGCTTTCCCCAAAATCGTTTCCATAGTATTTAGTCGTTCTTCTTTTTGTGCTGTAATTTCTTGTTGGCGTAATTCATTTTGACGAGTTCGAGAATCATGACGCTTATTAAATATAGGGATAGAAAAAGATACCATAGGCATTATAATATCTTTACCATTATCATGTATAGCCACATCATTTCTCTCTGATACTGGTATATAGTCAAGTCCAAATCCAATTTGTGGAGACTTTTCTTTTCGATTAAGTAATTCTGATTGTTTTATGCTTTCATATATCTTATCGTATTTAAGTAGTTCTGGGTTAAGTTGTAAACTTTCAGTATTTGTAATAGGATCTTCTAGTGGCATATTTATTTCATCAGGAACAATTATATCCTTACCCGAATCTCGATTGAGTAAGGCATTAAAAGCTATTTGCTCTGCCAAAAAACTTTCTTTGAGTACTGCTTTATATTGTTCTAATTCATTTTGGCGAATTTGCAGTTTTAATACATCAACTGCAGAGGCTTTACCTACTTCTACAGATGTTAGTACCAGCTTCTCATAAGTCTGTAATAGTAGCATATTATCTTCAAGTATTTTTTGTTTGCTTTGTATTGCAAACAATTTATAATATGTTTCAGAAATCGAAAGCGCTAATTTTCTTTTCACAATTACAATGTCTACATATTCTGTCTCTGCCATAGCCGTAGAATAATTCTCTCTTGCTGTAATTGCTCCAAACCATGGTAACTTTTGTTGGATAGAAAATTTTGCACGTTGTGCACCTGTACGTGTCTCGGGTTCACTTACAAAGTACCCTACACTCAACTGTGTATTAGGTATCGTATTTACTTCTTCTATTTTCTCTTTTGCAACTACATAACGCAACTCAAAAGACTGAATATTAGAGTTGTTATCCCACCCCTCCTGAATATATGATTCAAGTTGTTGAGCATGTGTTAAATGAAAAATGAAAAGTGAAAAACTAAAAATGACAACTTTTTTTAAATGAAAAATGAAAAGTGAAAAATAAAGAACTACACCTCGAAAGATTTTCGAGATTTCTGACTTAATGAAAGTTTCCTTATTAAATATATCTAGTCCCATCATAACCTTGATTTAGTTGTTTTGATACTACTAACAAGCATTGCCACTAATTCTTTACTGTCAGAAGATAATTGCATATGTATAGTTATATCAATATATCCGGTGTCTTTAATTAAATCTATCCAATATAAAGTCTCATTCGCTTCTTTTAATGAGATACTCATTTTACTAATAAAATCTTTTTTGCTTTGTGCAAATTCTGCTTCTCTTATTAATGCTCCAATAGCAGTTCCGCTTCGTAAGAGTTGCTTACTAATTACATATTCTTTTTTATCAGAAACGAGAACCTGAGCCAATTTTACAATTTCTATTGCAAATGCATAACTCTTCTCTTTTAATATATTTTTACTCATAATTTCAATTCAATAATCAAACACTCTTCAAAATTTTACATTTTACATTTTACATTTTTCATTTCTATTTCTGCTTTCCAACCAAATAATACCGGTACAACAAACAGTGTTATAAGAGCAATCCCCATTCCGCCAAATGAAGGAATTGCCATGGGTATCATGATATCACTCCCACGACCGGTAGATGTTAATATTGGTAATAATGCAAGAATTGTAGTTGCAGTGGTCATTAGGCAAGGACGAATTCTCTTCTCTCCTGCTTCGATCACGGATGTTCTAATATCATTAAGGGATTTCGGTTCATTTTTATCAAAAGTTTGTTTAAGATAAGTCGCCATTACTACTCCATCATCTGTGGCAATACCAAAAAGTGCTATGAAGCCAACCCACACTGCAACACTTAGATTGATGGTGTGAACCTGAAACAGATCTCGCAAGTTTTTATCAAAGAAGTTAATATTTAAAAACCAATCTTGACCATATAACCAAATCATTAAAAATCCACCAGAAAAAGCTACTGCAATACCAGTAAATACTATTAGCGAAGTAGTAATTGAGCGAAACTGAAAATAGAGAATCAAAAAGATAATGAGCAAAGCTAAAGGTACCACAATCGATAATGTTTTTTCTGCTCTTAATTGATTTTCATAAGCACCCGTAAATTGATAGGTAATTCCTTTTGGAACAATCAGTTCATTATTATCAATCTTAGCTCTTATCAGGTCTTGAGCATTCTTAACTACATTTACCTCTGCAAAACCATCATTTTTATCAAATAAGACATAGCCTACTAGAAATGTATCTTCACTTTTTATCACTTGCGGCCCTTGTTCATAACGAATATTTACCAATTCACTTAGCGGTATCGAACTTCCTTTTTCTAAGGGAACATAGATCGTTTCGAGATCGGTCGGGTTAGCCCGAAGTTCTCTTGGGTAGCGTACTCGAACTCCATAACGTTCTCTGCCTTCCACCGTTTGTGTAAGGGAGATTCCTCCTATTGCTACTTCGAGAATTTGCTGAACCTGTTCAACTGATACTCCATAACGTACCAATTGTTCTCTATCAATATCTAAAAGTAAATAAGGTTTTCCAACAATACGGTCTGCAAAAACAGCTTCATCTTTTACTCCATCTACTTCTTTTAGTATCTCTTCTAATTGGATTCCAAAAGCTTCAATTTGTTTTAAATCCTGTCCTTTTACTTTAATCCCCATTGGGGCCCGCATTCCCGTTTGTAACATTATCAATCGAGTTTCTATCGGTTGTAATTTTGGTGCCGAAGTTACTCCTGGTAATTTTGTCACTTTTATGATTTGAGTCCAAATATCGTTTGGACTCTTAACTTCTGGTCTCCAGTTACGGTAGAATTCGCCATTATTATCAGGAATAAGGCTTTCTCTATTAATAGAGAAATATTTCTTTTTTGATGCATTACTAATCATACCAGAGTCAACATCATAGTTTTCATTATAAATCAGCTTTCCATCTTTACCTATAAATAAGCCATCATCATTAATCTTATATCGTTGTCTTTTCCCATTTTTATTAAGCATATACTCTGGCTTATATAAAATGATATTCTCATACATTGATAATGGAGCGGGATCAAGTGAAGATTCTGTTCTACCGGCTTTACCAACGACGGTTTTAATTTCTGGAATACTTGCTACTGCCATATCCAATTGCTGTAATATTCTTTTATTTTCTGCCACTCCTGCATGTGACAATGTGGTCGGCATCAATAGAAAAGATCCCTCATTTAATGAAGGCATAAATTCTTTTCCAATGTTTTTCATGATTAAAAAACCAAAAACAACAATAATAGCAGGTAGAGATAAAAATAGTAGCTTATTGTTCAATGCCCATTGTAATATTCTGGTGTAATATTTTCTAAAGAGCGTAAAACTACCTAGCAGTACAAAGCAAATAATCCCTACAAAAATGAGGTTCACGAGCATGCTTTTATCTGCTCCCATTGGTCTCCAATATTCTGATAACAAGAAAACTATTGTTACTACTGCGATACTAATATTGATCAAATTAGTATGGTCTCTAGAAACTATACCTCTTAAGTTAAGGATAGCCGTTATTGCAAAAGCTATCAAAATTACACCTAACCACATACCATTAAAAACTACTATACATCCTAATACAATTAAAATACTATTGATCACATAGCTTATTGAAGTTTTGATATTTTTCTTTTTGAATAGAAAAGCAGCAAATGGAGGAATAAAAAATAGGGCTACTACGATTGATGCTGTAAGTGCCATTGTTTTGGTAAATGCTAATGGTCTAAACAATTTTCCTTCTGCACCTATCATTGTAAATACAGGTATAAAACTGATTATGGTAGTTAGTACTGCTGTTAATATTGCTCCAGAAATTTCTGCAGTAGCATTATATACTACAGTATTCACTGGTAAATGATTTTTATTATCATCCAGATGCCTTATAATATTTTCTGAAAGTATCACTCCCATATCTACCATCGTACCGATAGCAATAGCAATACCAGATAAAGCAACAATATTAGCATCGACTCCAAACAATTTCATAGCTATAAAAACCATCAAAATGGCTACGGGTAAAAGTCCCGAAATAAGGATTGAAGCTCTGAGATTAAATACCATAATAATGACAACAAGAAAGGTTATCAAAATTTCTAAGGTAAGAGCCTCGTTAAGTGTACCTATTGTTTCATGAATAAGTTCGGTTCGATCATAAAAAGGAACTATGGTTAATTGTGAGGTACGACCATCTTTTAATTGTTTGGATGGTAACCCGGTACTGAGTTCGGTAATTTTGTCTTTTACATTATTGATAACTTCTAACGGGTTTGCGCCATAGCGTGCTACGACCACACCCCCTACTACTTCTGCACCTTCCTTATCCAAGATACCTCTTCTGGCTTCTGGTCCTAAACTAACACTGGCAATATCTTTAATACGTATTGAAGTATACTCTTCTGAGGTCACTACAGCATTTTCTATATCTGCAATAGATTTTATATACCCCAGACCGCGAACAAGATATTCTGCCTGGTTAATTTCTAACGTCTGTGCGCCGATATCTCTATTTGATTGCTTTACAGCATTAACAACATGCTGTAAACTAATATTATACTGGCGCATTAGCTCTGGATTTACATCTACCTGATATTCTTGTACATATCCTCCGACAGAGGCTACCTCTGATACTCCGCCCGCAGATGATAACGCATATTTCACATAGTAATCCTGAACACTTCTTAGTTCTTGCAAATCCCAACCACCAATTACATTTCCGTTTTCGTCTCGCCCTTCTAGGGTATACCAAAAAATCTGACCTAATCCAGTTGCATCTGGCCCCAAACTGGGGTTTACTCCTTTTGGTAATAACCCCGATGGTAATGAATTTAGTTTCTCCAGAATACGACTCCTACTCCAATAGAATTCTACATCTTCTTCAAAAATGACATAAATACTAGAAAATCCGAACATTGAAGAACTACGAATGGTTTTTACTCCAGGCACTCCTAAAAGTGATGTGGTTAAAGGGTACGTAATCTGATTCTCGATATCTTGTGGTGATCGTCCTTGCCATTTTGTAAACACTATTTGTTGGTTTTCACCAATATCTGGTATGGCATCGACTGCCACAGGGTCACTAGGTAATATTCCTGTTTGCCAACCAAATGGCGCATTTATAACGCCCCATCCTACAAAAAGAACTATCATAAGGACCGCAACCAATTTATTCTCGATAAGAAATTTGATGCTTTTATTTAGCATATACTCTGATTATTTGATAATTAGAAAAAGACGTTGTCTTAGAATTATAAACAACAACTCCAGCCCTAATGAATCCTCATTGGGCATAATTTTAATTATCTAATAAATCAAATAAGAAAAGTTTCATTAAGTACGTGAATATCCTTGACCAAGAAAGGAGGCGGATACTCTTTAAAAGGGATGACATTATTCTCAAGTCCTTCAAAAAGGTTTATATATGAATAATAAAGAATTGCAACAAAAGCCTGTTGCTCTAAAGTGATTTTATCAAATGAATTTTGAAGTTCATCTTGTCCTTCAAAAGTAAGTTGTTTATCTGTACAACAACTTTTTTTCGCCATTATCGGGCATGCAATGGAATTAGAAACTTGTTGCTCCATCCCACAAGTTTTTGCCTCTTTAAACAGGGCAACATCTACCAAAGTATTTCCACAATAATGCATATCTAATGTAAACGACATAGTAGATATTAACACTACCATTGCCATTAAAACAGCTGATATTTTATGGATAAACTTTTTCATTTAGATAACAAAGCTACAAAAAATAGATATAATGACTTTTGTTTAACAGAAGTTTAATCTTTGTTTTTAACAAATAGGGCTTCAAATATTTTGTAAATCAAAAGACTTTACCATAATAATTTAAGTCAACTATTTCGCCTTTAGTTGTCTTATAATCACACCTTATAGTTCCCTCTAGTTCAAACCCACTATTTAATGCTACATTAATACTTCTTACATTTCTACTAGAAATTCTACAAAGTAGTTTTTTAAAATGGTGCTCATTAACAATGGTATCAATTAAGGAAGACATCGTATTTGTTATAATTCCTTTTCCTTCATATTTTGAATCAATAAATGCCCCTAATTCTGCTTTAGGAATATTCCAATCTATATTCTTAATATCTATAAACCCAATGATTTCTTGTGAACTTTTTTCAATAATAACATAAGGAAAATAGACTCTTTCTTTTATTTTTTGTTCTATTTCTCTACAATAATCAATAGTATCTGATAATGTTTTTGTGCAAGCAACTGTTCCTGCAAAGAAATCTTCTAACCGCTCTCTATTCGTATGAATTAATTGAAAAAACGATTCACTTTGATTAGCACTTAACATTTTAACTATATAGTTTTCCATTAATAAATTATGCTTTAAAAAATTATTAATCACAAAATAACTATATAAAAAGAGGATAGAAATTGATTGAAGTCAAGATTTCTTAATTCTTGATAAGGTTTCAGGAGCCATCCGTAAGTATGAGGCTATATATTTATGTGGGATTTCCTGAAATAACTGAGGCCTTCTTTTTAAAACCCTTTGGTATCGTTTAACTGGAGAGGAAATCAAAAGATCTATTTCTCTTTCAGCTTGCAAATGAATAAGTTCTCCCTGAATGGCCTGCCATAAATCTAAATTTTCTGGATTACTGGTTATAAATTCCATAAACTCATTTTTAGAAATGAAATTAACTTCTGTTTTCTTTAAAGCTTGAATTTTCAATTGTGAAACTTTAGTAGAAAAAAATGAGTCTATTGTAGTTATTAATGATCCTTTATAACCAAAATATAGGATATGCTCTTCATTATCATTAGTAAAAAATACTCGTAAACTACCTTTTGTTATAAAATATAGGTTTGTATTGATACCACTAAAAGTATCTAAATATTCATCCTTGTCTAAAACTCTGCTTTTTGCAAGAATCCCTTTTTGCTTCAGATTATTTTTTAGCTCTTGAATGGCTTTCATTTTACTTCCTAATATATATGAAAGGTAACTATATATGATAATTTATACAGTAGTTAAATAATGCATATCTACTACATTACAAAATTACACTTCAATAGATAGTGGCTAATATAAAAACAATACCTAATTACTTCAACTATTTTCATTTTTTATTGAAGTTACAACAAAATCAAAACACTGATTATCTAATAAATAAAAACCAAAAACTTCTCATCATATATGGAAAAAGGAAATTGAAGGTAACCGAATAACAATTAAAGATCACAGAATTCCTGTGGGGAAAATATATAGGCTAAATATTAATGACTTACTTAGCTAAATTTTAATTATTATCCGGTTACTCCATCTCTATCAAAGATCAACAATTATACTGTTCGTTAATGATTGTTTATTTTATTTCAATACCATTTTGATCAGGGAATTTCCCTGTTACCAACCAGCCTCCAAAATCTTCAGAAACGGCTAATAAAAGTGTGTTTTCTCCTTTTTTTAGATTTAGGTATATCGCATCAAATAACCCTATAGTACCTAAATATCGATAATCTCTCGAGCGCCATCTGTTTGTCCCTTTATAAATAGGTTTCCCGTTTAAAATAGCTACCACTCTATCGCTGTATCCAAATTCAAAAAGTTTTATTTGATCTTTCTTTGATATAATCTTGATTTTTGCAAAAACAGTATTTCCAGGAGTTCCATCAACCATAACCACTTCTCTTGCAATATTTGCAGCTGTACCTTCTTCTACTTTGATTTTTTGTCCCCATTTCCTAGATTGAATTACTTCTTTTAGTTTCATTGGATCATGTACTGATTTTTCTTCAAACATATCAGATACCTCCCATTCAGAAATCAATCCTTCAATAGGTTTTCTTTTTATAGGTTTAAAATCTACTATTTCATTTTTACTTTTATCAATTTTGAAATTAGCATAATGCATTGCCGCAGCTCCCCCTCCTCCTATTGCGACCTCACCTTCTCTAGGTTCGTGAACCAGATCCCATGATAGGTTTGGAGTTTTAGAATAGTCCAGATATATCTGTGCTCTACGACCATTTACTACTATTTTCACATGAGTCCAATCATCATAATTATAATCATATACAAAAGAATATCTAGGGCCAAAATAAAGTTGCCACGGTGTTATACCATTAATAACAGGTGCAACTTGATTTGCATCGGGTTTACCAGAAAGATGTGCTCGTAGGTAAAAGGATTCCATATTATTTCTATCAGAAGCTCTAAAACGAACACCAGGAAACCCCTGTTGATTGGTTAGATATACATCAAACTCAATGGTACCATTTAGAAATTTGGTATCTTTTAAAAATGCTAAGCCACGTTGAATATAAATGGCATCTTTTCCTTTATAATTTTTTAAAGCATATGATTTCGCATTTATTTCCCAATGTAAGGTATCTAAAGGAATGATTTTTTGAGAATTCCCAATTTGTATAAAAGAAATACTTATTAAAAAGAATACAATATATCTAATCATGAGTTTTTTATTTTGATGTTATCCAAAGTTCTGATATATGATATACAATGAGTAAACAAGTTGGTGCAAGTTGGTTCAATGTTGTTCAAGTCGTAATTTTTGATGACTTTTGTTTGATATTATGAACACATATCCAGAACATAAATTAGTAAAAAAGTGTTTGCTTGAAATCGAGGAGAAACTTAAGTGGGGAAACTCTGATCAATGGCATAATGATGTATTCATTGAATTAAGCGAAAGTATTCAGCAAAACACCGGTATTCTTTTAAGTCCAACGACCTTAAAACGTGTTTGGGGTAAGGTAAATTATAAAAGTGCACCAAGTATTAGCACATTAAATACATTATCACAATTTGCCGGATATGCAAATTGGAGAGATTATAAGAATAAAAATGACACCAAAAAACCTTCCTGGATAGAAAAAAAAGTAGCTCAAAATATTGGTGTTATTGTGATTTCTGCTGCTATTATGACTATAGTATTCATCTCATTTTATTCTATGATCGGAACTAGAAAAGATAAGGCAGACGATATCGATCTTTCAAAAATTACTTTCACAAGTAGACCTATAACCCAAGGCTTGCCAAATTCTGTAGTTTTTGATTTTAATTTGAATACTATTAAATCAGATAGCATATATATTCAACAGTTCTGGGATGTTACAAAAACTATTAAAATAAGACCAGGACAAAAGAAAGCTACTGGTATTTATTATTTTCCCGGATATTTTGGTGCCAAACTTTTGGTTGACGGGCAAGTCATAAAGGAACATGATTTGTTCATTACGTCTAATAATTGGATGAGCACGATAGATTATAAACCTATTCCTAAATACGTCCCAAATACAGATTTACTTCGAGATAGGCTGTCTTTTTCAAATACTATATTCAATGAAATTAAGTCAACTACAGAACCTGTTACTTCTACTTTTCATTTGGTAAAAGATTTTGGCGATGTATCTGGAGATAATATCAGAATCAAAACCTCCGTTCGTAACGTATATAGAGAGAAATGGGCAGTTTGTCAAAAACTCAGAATTGTTATATTAGGTACCAATGGGGCTTTAATAGTACCCTTCTCTATTCCAGGATGTGTTTCGGATATCAATGTAATGCTTAATGATGTGTACTTAAGAGGTAAAGAACATGATCTTTCTGCTTTTGGAGTTGATTTTTCTGATTTCAGAGCTATCGATATCAATATCAAAGAAAAAAAAGTAGTTGTTTTTATTGGCGATAAGGAAATTTACTCGAGACAATACAATAAATCCATAGGGAAATTTGTAGGTATTCGTTATCGATTTTTGGGTGCAGGAGAAGTTAGTTATCTAAATATTACTGAAGGTCTCGATGAAAAAAATATAATAAATCATGATTTTAGCGCAACAAAATAGATGTTGTTTATCAATATCCTTAAAAACACAGGGTTTTAACTATTAAAAATCAGCCTTTTAACCCTTTTATCTCAAAACCTTCCATTGTATATTTGGTCATAATAAATCTATAAAGTTATGGCACAATCATCTTTTCAAGTAAAAACATATTCATATTACAATTGGTCATCCCGAAGCTTAGGGAAAACCAATCTAATTTTAAATGGAGTTGGTGGAGAAACCTGCTCGGTTTGGTTTAGAGAAGACCCTAATGCTGTACTTCCAGCAGCAACCGTTTCTGGATCATATTATAGTTTTTATTATCATCATGATCAATTACAACATTTAATAGACATGCTAAGAAATGAAAGTCCAATCTATGTTTATTTCAATAATGATAATGGATTCAATAATTCTAGGATTTCTACTGCTAATGAACCTGTTGGTGAAGGTGAAATGAGTTAATTATCAGATAAAATTAAATACGCTTTACCTCTCTAGAAGTGTATTTTAATCTATTGATATATTATCCAACATAAATACAATACTATAATTGAGGATGTATTAATCCTTTACCCAACCCCAAGGAGCATCAGGATTTTCTACCGGTTTTGTGATATCCATTACAACTTTAAAAACACGTGGAGTACCCAAACGTCTTAAATTATAGGTAAAAGTTGTGTCATCAACTGTAATCCACCAAACATTGGTAGAGGCAGCAGGGATCATTTTTTTTGTTTCTTCATCTGCCGGAAATATTTGTATCCCTTTTTGTCCTACATTTGTTGTCGCTCCTCCGTATTGAGTAATTTTATCCTCAGAGCCATCTTTATGTCTATGATCGTGTTTTAAAATAATGCGATTATCTTTATACGTTAACACCCAGGTTCTGGATTTATCATCACCAACAAAAAATGGAATTTTTATTTTGGCATCACTACAATAGCGTACATGCATCACTAATCGTTTGCCACCAAATTGTTCATCATCTTTGGGTAACTCTAGGCTCCCTTCGAATGATTTTCCACATAAATTCTGCAATGAACTCCAAAAATGCTGAGCCTCATTTGTATCCTGAGAAAAAGATGTTGTAAAACAACCTAATAAAAAAATAAAGAAATGTATCTTATTCATAGATTCAATATATTATAATTTTGAAAGGTATACATTCTTTTGATATTACCAACATTCTTTTCATCCACATAGGCTACCAAAAAATAATAGAAATATATCGTAGAGTCTGAAGATGTGTATTGATTTTTCTTTGAAATAAAATTAGAGTGGACTACACATTACCATAAAAAATTAATAGTATTTAGTTTTTGCAATTATAAATAAATGCTGGTGGAATATTTTTAATACAAAGCGTTGTACTTGTATCTGTAAAGTTATTTTTTAAAAACTCTAAGTCTTTTTTAGAATATTGATACTGAATCAGACTTCCATTATCCTTGAGTATAAATTTTACATCTTCAATTAGTTGCTTTTTAAAAGTATGCTCAATATTCGCTAAAGGCAAGCAAGACACTACAAAATCCACTTTGTTTTCAGAAAAAATAGTAGCTAAATTTGATACACATGTATTATGTATGGTTAAACGCTTATCATTTATAGTATTTAGTATGGGTACAAATGAAAGGTTTATTTCAAAAGAATGTAAATAAGAATTCATTCCTATTTTACTTAAAATTTGTTTCGTAATAATTCCATCACCAGCACCTAACTCAATCACTACCAGATCTTTATTTCCATCCAAAGGTTCAACAAGTTTATTTGCCAATGTTCTAGAACTTCGAAATAAGCTTCCTGTTTGTTTTAGGTTTTTTAAAGCAGTAATCGTGAAAAAGTTTGACATGATTTTTTGATTATGATTGTTTTTTAATTGATGATGAATGCACTTCCAAAGATATAAATTGAACATAAAACTAATTCTCCCAACAAAATAGAAATAATAAATACAGAAATTTTGATTTTAATAGCACCAGATAAGTAACAAATTAAATCTGTAGGTACTATTGGTATAAAAGACCAGAGAATAATATACAAGTAACCATTTTTACTCAATAATCTATTCTCTATAAGATTAAATTTAGTATTATCTCTTTCAAATATTTTAGAAAAACCAAGTGTATTTGAAAAAAAATAAATCAATAATGATGAGGCAAGAATCCCTATTAAAGAAATAATAAGCAACCAAACCAAATTATTAGGAAACAATAATACGCCAGCAAAAATTAGTGGTGTACTGGGCAATAAAAGGAAACCTCTTACAATATGCATTAAAAAATAAGCCATCCAAGCATATTTATGAAACTGTCTTACAAAAGAAGCAATTTTTTCTTTTGCAAACAGGTCTGGATAAATAAAATATATCAACAAACATATAGCAACAAGACCTATCCAGATGTACTTTATTATATATTTAAGCTTTGATGACATTTTGATCGTTTAAAATATGACGAATATGTTCAAAAATAGTTACACATTAAACCTCTTCTTCATAAAAAAACATCTCATATCTTTATTACATAGACGCTCTGTTTGAATCATAAAAAAGAAGCCACATCATGTGGCTTCTTTTTTATAAAAATAGGTAAGTTCAGGGGTTACTGATTAATTCTTAATCACCTGCTAATAGTACATAAGAACTTGTTACAGGAGATATATTATATTCTTTTATATTCTCTATATTTTTTAGGTGCTTCTCTGCTTCTTCAAAAGCTGTTTCTAAAGCACTCAATCGAGAGTTCTTACTTACAACAATTGTCTTTGTTATAGTATTTCCATTAACATATTCAATCGTCATTTTCCATTTCTTCAGAGAATGAACATTTTTATTCTGTGATTTCTTCTCTTCAACCTCTTTCTTATTTTCTTTTTTCCCCTTTTCTTCAGTGTTAACACCTGTTTTATAAGTAGTTGCATTTCCTATAGATACGCAAAATAAAGCTATTGCAAATAAAAGTTTCATAATTAGATGATTTGAATTTGTATGCTACGAATATACAAACATTTTTTTAATAATCAAATATTTTTTTAATAAAAATTTATTTGACTAATCAAATGTTATATGTATATTTGTTCTTATGATTAATAAGAAATTAAAAAGGCTCCTTAAAAAAAGTAGAGGAGCTAAAACGGTATACGGAATATCTAAGGCCTTAGGAGTTAGCCCACAGGCAGGAGATTATGTAGTTAAGCGAAAAGATTTGGTAAAAGATTTTGAACGGCTAAAGAAAATAGCTGATTATATGGGGGTAGAAATAAGAGATATCATTGATTATAAAGAGAAATAATTACTAACTTATTTCTCTTTTAATAATTTTTATTTTTAAAGACGGTATTTTTCTTTCTCTAATTGGTTTTTCTCTAATTAATGCACTATCAAAAATGATGTCAATAGTAAAGTGAAGCAAATCATAGCCACCACAAGAATATCAATTTTCACATATCTTGTATCCAAAGCCATTGGTGATTTTTTTGCTCTATACACTATTAAAAACTAAACATTTTGTTTTTGATGAAATAGATTTTCCTACTGTATTTTTTATAAACTGTTCGTCTTCATTAGTGACCAAAGAGCTCATAGTACACACTTCTTTACTTTTGCTTTATATCAACCTCTTCAAAAACTCTTGTTGTCTCAAGTGTATTAGAAACCTAGGATTAAAAAGAATATAAGTACGGTCAGCATTTCAATCTAAAAATCGAACAGGTTTAATCAAAAAAGCTTCCAAAAGATAAATCTTCTGGAAGCTTATATCATGTATATAAAAATTACTTAGTTATAATAAACTTTTTGGTAATCGTTTTGTTACCTGTATTGACTTCTAAAAAGTACATTCCATTAGATAAATGGGCTACATTGATTTTATCTTCCGATAATTGATCTTGCATTACCATTTGCCCCATATAATTGACGATTCTAAAAGATACATTTTTTTGATTTATATTTTTTATAAATAACACTCCATCTTTTATCGGGTTTGGATACAATACCAGATTATTTACCAAAGAAGGTTTATTTCCTTTAGAAAGTAGAGTTGTACTAATATTCACTGTATAATCCTCTACTTCTCCATGAGTAAAAGTATCACACGGCCCAGATGCTGTACTGTATTTCATAGACACACGCATCCTTGTATTACCTGCTACAGCTGTAGTAGGAACATCAAAATTAAAAGATTGATTATCGCTACTATTAGATAAATTTGACACAATCTGCTCAGCAGCATCAAAAGTCCCATTTTGATTATAATCAATCCAAATACTCCAATATTCTTTGTATGAAGCATTTGCAAATCCAGCACTTATTACAATTGTATTTGCTCCCGTTCCGATATTTGCAATTAAATTGGTAAAATCTCCATACCCTCCATCTGCAGCTGTCGTATTTGTAATACCACCTAATCCTACATAATCGATATATTCATAACTCACATTATTCCCTTTAGAAGCACAATATGTGATTGAAGTATCCGATGTAGTTGCACTAGCTGTATTACTAGATGAAGAAGTATTCCCTGCTGCATCTTTAGCTTTTACAGAAAAAGTATAACTAGTATTAGGAGTCAACCCAGTAACAGTATAACTAGTACTTGTTTCTGTAGTAACTAAAGTAGCTCCCTGATATATTTCATATCCCGACACTCCAATATTATCTGTCGAGGCATTCCAGGATAACCCAATAGTGGTCGAAGTAACCGACGATGTTGTTAGTCCAGTCGGTACAGAAGGAGCTTCTGTATCGGGAGCAGAAGATTTTATGCTAACATTATCTATTGCCATATCACTTCTAAAACTCGTTCCTGTAGTACCTTTAAATTGTAATTTTATTACTGACCCTGCATATGTAGTAAGATCAATTGTAGCTTGGTTCCAGTTATTTCCCAGATCTCCACTCTTTGTCCATAATGATGTATAATTAGCTCCATCATCTGTACTCACTAAGACTTCCATGGTTCCCATATTGGAACCATACATATGATATCCAAATTCTAACGAAATACCTGAAAGAGTCGCCAAATCAATACAGGGGCTATTAAGGAGTGCTTTTTTATTTGGACTTCCTGGCGGTGTAACATTTGTAGATGCCTCGGTATATAAGTAAAAAGTACCATCTTGAGCCGACGAAGGTCCCGTAGAGGACGAAGAAGTTCCTCCAGAATCTCGTGTCCAATTAATATCATCACCGGTAGCATTAGTCCAAAGGCCTAATCCAGTCTCAAAGCTTTCTGTATATGGAAAACTATTTATCCCTGTACAAGCTTGAGTATCCGTAGTTGTGAAATTTATCAAGGTACCATAAGGAGAACTTGCTCCTCCTGTACAATTGCTTCTTACCTGAGCCTCATATTGAGTTGTAGCGGTTAACCCGGTTATATTAATCGTATTTGTATTGGAAGATAAAGTAGTCCAATTTGAAATTCCTGTAGCACGATATCGTACATCATATGTAGCACCAGAGTTTGCACTCCAACTTAATGTTGCTGTAGTTGGTTGTATATTTGATGCTGCTAACCCTGTTGGTGCTACTCCGCCTATAGGCGTTAATTGAACGTTTTTAACCACTGCAGCATAGTCTGCCACTGTTACTCCTGTTAAAGTAAGTGATTCATAACATTCTGCTTCATACAAAATATTGTAAGTTCCTGCTTTTATAGGTCTGTAATAGTCTCCTTCTGGTAATTCTGTTGGTATCCAGGAATCATAGCTCTCACGACCTACAACTGTTACTTTTGCTTGTATCGGTTGGTTGGTTGCTGCATCAGTTACTACTCCGCGGATACCATAATTTATTTGTTTCAAAAATGCCAAAAGAGCTTCTCTATTATAGTTCCAAAAATTTACTAATTGATTAGCAGCAGGTGTTTTATTGTTTGACAATTCAACCGTTACTTCTCTTCCTTTTTGATTATATATCTGATAATCTTGTCTGCCTCCTTGTACCTCATACCAGGCATACCCATTTGTAATACCATTATTTTGTCCGGTAAAATATCCAGATGGACTATTGGCTTGACAATGATCTCTATATTCTTTAGATACGTATACAAAATAGTCCTCATCAGGGTGTGCTCCTGCGTAGGTATCCCATGGGTAATTGATTAATTCTATTCCTCCATGAAAATTAGCAGACAATACAAAATGTTTAGTATCAGCAAAATTCATAAAAGCGACGGTCTCTGTCTGATAAGTATTTCCATCAGGGTGAGCCCCATCATCAGGATCGGGATAATTTCTGTTTAAATCTACATTATTAGCATTTCCTCGGGTAGCATTAGCAATAGATGTGTTATTAGCACTATTACGATATGTACCATCGGGGTTTGCCAGTGGATTAATCCAAACCTCATTATTATCCAAAAGATTTTTAATCTCAGCATGTTTTGGATGACTTGTATTGTTATAAGCTCCAAGCAAATAATCAATAAGATTAAGCATCATAGGATAGCCTGCTACTTCATCACCATGCATAGTGGAAGTATACATTACTCTGGGTTCTTGCTCATTCTGGTTTACATTATCTGATAGTTTTACAAACAATAGAGATTTATCTCCTTCAACCGTAGCTCCGATATTTTCTACCTTACATAAGGACGGGTTACTAGTAGCAAAATCATTCATCATTGTTACATAATCAGCATATGTTGGATATGCAGTAAGTGGAAACGTAGCAGCTTTTATAGCTAAATCAGAAGTCATAGTTCTATATCCTATGATATTGTCTTCTGAAGTGACTGTAAAAGCAACTTTTTTTTGTAAAAAAGATGAAAACTGATTTTTATTAGCCATTGCTTTTACACTATTAGTATTTTCATCAAAATGAACAATAGCCAATTCTTTGGTAATAGTACTTAATTCTGATTTGTTGTTAATTGTGAAGCTGAAAATTACTTCTCCTTTTAAGTTCAGGTATTCATTAGCGAGCTCTTTATTACTTTTTTGCGCAAAAAGAGAAATGCTCATGGTGCATGACACCAACAGCATTAACATGATGTTTTTTTTCATTGGTTTTAAGAGTAGTTTAAATTGAGTTAATATTTAGGTTTTAATGATATTGTGTAATAAATATCAAAACTAAAGGTACTAAATTCATTGATAATTAGATAGAAACACTTTCTCTTTGTTTTAGAAAGCGTTTCTCCTAATCTTTTCTTATAGAAAACATTATGAAAAACAACGCAAAACAGTTACTATAAATACACTATATAACTATTCAGTTTGTTGTGGAATTTTCAGCTTTATAATCTTCTTTTTTTTTAGTAGTTTTCCTTAAAAAAAGACATTAAATACTTATATGTTTTTTCATTAAATATGCGATAAAATTTCTTAGTTTTTTTATGATTTAGCTGTCATGCCAGGTAGTGTTTCCAAAAATCATTAACAATAGCTATAAATACTTCCATCATTATAAATACACAAGTATTACACTCCTTAAAACCTCACAATAATATTAACAATGTTCATTAAAAAATATGCTCAAAATACCGTATATTTAAGGATAGATCTCTTCTTGTCAATACATTATATATGTAGACAATAAAACACACATTTTATTACTTAAAAACCTTTAAATCTAAAATTATGAGTATCTCACAAGCATCCCCAAAAAGTAAAATGGAAAGACCTAGTTTTAAGGACCAATATGATAATTATATTGGAGGAAAATGGACCTCGCCAGTAAAGGGCTTATATTTTGAAAACATTTCTCCGGTTGATGGGGTTAGTTTTACCAAAGTAGCTCGTTCTACAAATGAGGATATAGAACTTGCTATTGACGCTGCATGGAAAGCAGCACCAGAGTGGAACAATTCTTCTGCTACATATCGCAGTAATTGTTTATTGAAAATTGCAACAGTATTAGAAGAGAACCTGGAAGTATTAGCTCGGGCAGAAACCTGGGATAACGGAAAAGCATTACGTGAAACTCTTGCCGCAGATCTCCCACTGGCTATTGATCATTTTAGATACTTTGCTGGTGTAATTCGGGCAGAAGAAGGGTCGGTTAGTGAACTCGACGCAAATACGGTATCTATAAATGTACCAGAACCTCTTGGGGTGGTAGGGCAAATCATCCCTTGGAATTTCCCATTATTAATGGC
Organism: Aquimarina sp. MAR_2010_214; assembly: GCF_002846555.1. Lineage (NCBI taxonomy): Bacteria > Pseudomonadati > Bacteroidota > Flavobacteriia > Flavobacteriales > Flavobacteriaceae > Aquimarina > Aquimarina sp. MAR_2010_214. The sequence goes on along the minus strand of NZ_PJMS01000001.1, from coordinate 3,759,284 downwards.
TACATGGAAAATTGCTCCAGCGCTGGCTGCAGGAAACTGTGTGGTTTTAAAACCAGCAGAACAAACCCCCGTAGGAATCATGATTTTAATGGAACTTATAGAAGGTATACTTCCTGCAGGTGTTCTTAATGTAGTGAATGGTTTTGGAGTTGAAGCAGGTAAACCATTAGCATCAAGCCCACGTATTAATAAAGTAGCTTTTACCGGAGAAACTACTACAGGGCAGCTCATCATGCAATACGCATCAAAAAATATAACTCCGGTAACCTTAGAACTTGGAGGAAAATCCCCAAATATCTTTTTTGAAAGTATAATGGAAGCGGATGATGAATTTTTTGATAAATCTCTGGAAGGAGCAGTAATGTTCGCTCTTAATCAAGGAGAAGTATGTACCTGTCCTTCAAGAATTTTGATCCAGGAAAATATCTATGACCAATTTATAGAACGTGTTATCGAGCGTACAGAAGCTATTAAATTAGGACATCCTCTAGATCCTGAAACTATGATGGGCGCACAAGCTTCTAATGATCAATATGAAAAAATCCTAAACTATCTTTCTATTGGCAAAGAAGAAGGGTGTGAAGTACTAACAGGAGGAGAATCTGCCTATATCGAGGGTCTAGAGAATGGTTACTACATACAACCAACACTTCTAAAAGGAAATAACAAAATGCGTGTATTTCAAGAAGAAATATTTGGACCTGTAGCTTGTGTAACCACATTTAAAGATCAGGCAGAAGCTATTGAAATTGCTAACGATACACTTTATGGATTAGGCGCCGGAGTATGGACGCGTGATACACATCAGGCTTATCAGGTTTCAAGAGCTGTACAAGCAGGTCGTGTTTGGGTAAATTGCTATCATACTTACCCCGCGCATGCTCCCTTTGGAGGATATAAAAAATCTGGTATCGGTAGAGAAACACATAAAATGATGCTTAATCACTATCGACAGACCAAAAATATGCTTATATCATACGATAAAAAAGCAATGGGTTTCTTCTAAAAAATAAACAAAATGATACCACGTATTAGGATTACCGATGCAGCAAAAACTGTAATCGATACCCTTACTGCAAAACATGGGGAGTTGATGTTTCATCAAAGCGGAGGGTGCTGCGATGGCTCCTCCCCAATGTGTTTTCAAAAAGGAGAATTAATAATTAATGAAACCGACATCTGGTTGGGTAATATTTATGGTTGTAACTTTTATATGTCTAGAGATCAATTTGAATATTGGAAACATACACAATTAACCATAGATATTGTGCCAGGTAGAGGATCTAGTTTTTCTCTTGAAATCCCTATGGGAATTCGTTTTGTAATCAAATCACGGATATATACCGAACAAGAAATAGAACAACTAAGTCCTATTTATGTTGGTGAAGTATAGACGGTAGAACAGAAGTTTACGTCTATTATTTGAGATGTATTATATCAAAACTATAAAAGAAAAACTAGAAACGGGTATAAGGAATTAATTATGTTTACTAAGAAAATTAGTTATTATGAATTCCTACCAAAATCCATATGGTTTTATCAGATTCATTTTTCCATTTTCCAAAATCCTTAATTTCTTTAGATATCGAAAATCCTGCTTTTTGTAGTTCTTGCTTCACATAGTTTAGAGATAATGTATGCTTTTCTGTTTGCTCTGCTCTTGATGTATTGAGCATATGTTCTTTGAATTTTTCAATAATAACAATCCTTCCTCCCGGTTTAAGAGATTTTTTTATATGCCCCAGAATTTTCATGTAGTCATCCATCTCATGATATGTATCCATTACAACAACTACATCTAATGTATCATTTGGTAATTTGGGGTTATCATAATCCCCAACTATGGTTTCTATATTTTTAAGTTTACGATCATCAATATATTTATCTAATTTTTCAAGTCTATCTTCTCTTACATCTACAGCATATACTTTACCTAATTCTCCTACTTTTTGAGCCAGATGCATCGTAAGATAGCCTTCATGACATCCTACATCTGCAACTTCATTACCTTGATTTATTTCTGCAAGTTTAAAGATTTTGGGTACATTCATCCAGGTATCTCTTTCTTCCCAATCCGTTTTCTTATATTGGGCATAACCAATATCTACTATCAAAATCAAAACTGATAAAACCAAAAACTGTATTCGTTGTCTCATATCAAACATTTTTACGACTACTTCAGTTTTCAAATTACTTTTTAATTAAATACAGTAGGTTTATTTTATGAAAAGTTTGTGTTTTAACCGTAATTAATATTACTCTACAAACACTCGGTCTTCTCCCTTAAATTCTGGAGTTTGAACAGAAATTACTTTCAGTGGTATTTTTGATAAGACTTTTACCGCATGTATAGTTTGTTCAGGTATAGTAACCCAGTCTCCTTTTTGTACTATAATTTCTTTATCATTTAATTGCACACTGGCTTTACCCTCTAACACTAGTACTTGCTCGGTATGTTTTATATGTTTATGAGGTTTTACATTCTTTTTTATCCATATCATAAAAGTCGAAGTATGTGCATCAGTATACACTTTCTTGACTAATATATTATCATAGTTCTGATCAGGTTCAAAGTCCAGAATAGCACTTTTAGTTTGTGCCCAAAGCCCTGTAGAAATGATGATACAACAAATAAAAGATGTAATTTTCATGAGTTTCTGTTTTAGTGAATTAAACTACGGTTTTTCGGATTCAAATTTTGCTCCTGTTGGTGCACGATATTTCGAAAAAGGAAGTTTCAATAATTTACCCACATTTGCATTCGAATCCACATCTGGATATGTATCCACTCCATATATCAAATCTTCATTTTGTATCTTGGCAAAAGTTCCAAAAATTCTGTCCCAAATAGAAAAAATATTACCATAGTTGGTATCGGTATATGGCAATACATAATGATGGTGTACTTTATGCATATCCGGAGAAACTATAATCCAACTTATTATATCATCTACTTTTTTTGGTAAAGATATATTGGCATGATTAAATTGGGATAATACTACAGATAAAGATTGATACAACATAATTATACCTACGGGTGCTCCCACAATAAATACAGCCAGAGTAGTAAACAAAAATCGTATAACACTCTCTCCAGGATGATGTCTATTGGCTGTTGTGGTATCTACATGATTATCGGTATGGTGAATGAGATGAAACATCCATAATGGTTTTATGATATGCTGAACATAATGTGCTAACCATGCTCCTATAAGATCCAGTAAAGCAATACCAAGTATTATAGTAGCCCATTGTGGTAATGCTAGCCATTGCAATATTCCAAATTGATTCTCTACTGTCCAATCACTGGTTTTAAGTAATATAAATGCTAATACAAAATTTACTACTATAGTGGTTAGTGTAAAAAAAATATTTGGCCATGCATGCATAAACTTTTTATACTCAAATTTAAACAAGGGTATCGCATACTCTATAAGCCAGAAAAAGGTAATCCCTCCTACCAAAATTAGACTACGATGAGATGATGGTATCGTTTCAAAATAATCAATTATACTTTCCATAAACACAAAATATTCTATTTTTAATAATTAGCCAATTGTTTTTCTATAAATGTGAGTATTATACTACTTGTTTATCTCTTTAAGCAACCTTAAAGTTGCGTATTAAAAATATATACTTATATTTGCAACCATATAGTTGCGTATTAATATTAAAAACATAATAAATATGAAAGATGTAATAATCAAAGAAAAGATACTTAATCACCCTATTGATAAAGTATGGAACGCGATAACTGATGCTAAGGAGATTTCAACTTGGTTTTTGGAAGCTGATTTTAAAGCTGAAAAAGGGTATCAGTATATATTTAACTCTTCTGGTGAAAATTGCTCTCCTATTAAAGGTAAAGTAAAACAAGCAAATCCGTATACTTTAGTATATTCGTGGATTGTAACAGAAGCACCAATAGAAACTACTGTTAAATGGGTATTAGAAGAAACTGAAGGAGGAACTAAATTATACTTAGAGCATTCTGGTATTTCTGGTTACAAAGGAGAAACTGCTATTGAAATGTTTAACAATTTTGATGGTGGATGGGATAATTGTATTTCGGGATTAACGGATTACCTAAAACAAATGGTTCATGCAGGATAGAATCACCACAATATTAAAAGCTGTTGCAGATCCCACAAGGCGTGAAATTTTTCACGCTTTGGTGGTTGCAACTACTGCCCTTCCTATTACACAAATATCAAGTCAATTTGATATTAGTCGTCAAGGCATTACTAAACATCTAAAAACTCTAGAAGGAGCTGGTTTGATCCATATTGATACCAAAGGGAGAGAACGTTTTTGCTATGCTAATGCTAATCCATTAAAAGAAGTAAATCAATGGTTAAAGTTTTATGAGCAATTCTGGGATGGAGCTTTAGATGATTTAAATGATTATTTAGATAATCTGTCTTAATTTTTTTAAAGCTACTTACTTGAATCGTTTTCTAATTTTTCTGTAACCCATTTAATTGCTTCTTCAATATTATCAAAAGATACTATACCATCTTGATGAAACATGTTTTCTATTCTGATGCTTGTTTTTTGAAGTTCATTATATGTAACAGCAGCAAAAGCCTTCATATTAGGAAATACATCTTGTATTTTCATATAATCTATGGCCTCTAGTGAATATGAGTTTACTCTATGAGAGACATAACCGAAAGAGCGGTCACCAAAGTGTAAATTTGTTAACAAGGATAATACCTCTGCTTTTTCATAATCAAAACAAACCCCTTCTGCTACTTCAATTATCAGGTAATTCTCATAAAAAAAGACCTTACCCATCTCTAGATCATATTGCTTAATAATTTTGTCTTTTTTTATAGGTCTTGACATATGTAATAATCAGGTTTTAGAGTAAAGATAGAATTTGACAATCCAAGTAAACTTATATTAAATGTACTAATTCTTATCGATATTTTGATGCTTAGATGAATAGGTGTTCTTTTATCTATTTTATTCTTAAAAACAACCTCATGAAACCCTCTATTTGTATTTCAGAGAGTTTCTGGTTACATTGTTACAACAAAACAACTTAATATCAACAGGTTATGAAAACAACAATAAAAATACCAGTATGGTTCTGGATTATTAGTGTCTTAGCACTTTTATGGAATATCATGGGTGTAATGGCTTACATTGGTCAAGCTTTTATGACGGATGAAGTTTTGGCAACCTTGCCTGAAGGAGAACAAAACTTCTATAATAACACACCGGCTTGGGTAACTGCTGCTTTTGCTATTGCGGTATTTGCAGGAGCTATAGGTTGTATTGCGTTACTCCTAAGAAAAAAATGGGCCTCTCCTCTTCTACTTCTTTCGCTCATTGCCGTTCTTGCACAAGCTACTTATAATTTTTTCTTACAGAATTTTGTACAATTGTCTGGTAACCGGGTTATAATGCCAATCATAGTCATTATCGTTGCAATCTTTTTAGTTTGGTTTTCAAGAAATTCTAAGGCAAAAGGATTGATCTCGTAATAAAAAATATTCACTGTTTTATATATTAAAACCTGAATCTCAATTCAATTATTGATTCAGGTTTTTTTTATGATTTATTTTGTTTCCAAAGTCAAATCATATCATATTGATTTCGTCAAATTTTTGAATAGGATCACTAGTTTTAAGAAAGTTTAACTGTTTTTTTAACTCCATCTTAAAGACTAATTTGAGGTGTAAAGAGTTTAAACAATGTGCACAAATTAGATTAAAATCATAAACTCAAAATTAAACTCAAAATTAAATTTAATGAAAACACAAACCGTATTAAACCGATTTAAAATTGGAGTTTTGGCAGTTGCTTTATCTTTTGCTTCTTGTCAAAAAAATGAAGATTTTGAACAAATTCCAGACTCTAATGAAGGACAAGATCAATTTATCGAAAAGTATTTCTTAGGAGATCGTGTTCTTGTAAAAAAGGAAGATGATGGAACTTATAGTCTTCAAGGAACTGATGCTAGGTTATTTGAAGATCAGTTAACTGATACAGAAATTCCTATCTCTAATAAACTAGAGCCAGATGCTGGAATAAATGCAAAATTAGGACTCGGTGGAGGTGTTCGTAAATGGACAAATAATACTGTGGTTTATCAAATCAATGGATTGAGTCAATCTGTAAGAAGTGAACTTCAAAAATCGATGGATGAATGGACCAGCAAGACTAATGTTCGTTTTAAAGAACGCACCAATGAATCAAACTATGTAACCATTAGTAGTAATGGAGATAGCTGTAATTGTGGTGTTGCAACTCTGGGAATGAATGGATCAAGAGGATTTATTCGTTTAGGTACTCGTACAACAGCTGTTGTGATTATTCATGAAATCGGACATACTCTAGGATATATCCATGAGCAAAACCGTTCTGATAGAGATAATCATATCATCATCAATTTTGATAATATTCAGAATGGAGCAAAGGACCAGTTTTACAAAAGTAATTCTGCAACTTTGGTTACCAGAGATTTTGATATCAAATCTACTATGATGTATGGAAGTTATACTTTTAGTAAAAATGGGCAACCAACCATAACAGATCTTAACGGAAATGTTTTACCAAGAAGACAGGCTGCTATTTCAGCTCTTGATATTGAAGGAACTAACAAAGCATATCCATCTGATGGAGGTAATCCTCCTGTTGGAACAAACCCATGTAAAGGTGTTGCAGAATGGGTAAGCGGTCAAAGCTATTCTGTAGGAGATAAAGTAACATACCGTGGATTCTTATACGAAAGAGATTTTGCAAGATGGAACCGAATCGCAGAATGTAAAGAAACAACTCCTAGTGCAGATATTTGCGATGGAGTTAGTGAATATGGTAGAAACAACAATTATGCAGCTGGCGCTAAAGTAGTCTATAATGGATTTTTATATACTTTAGGTACCAATGGAAGATGGAGCAATAGTGGACGTTGTGGCTCATAAACATTTTTTGTCTTAAGCTAAAAAAGAAAAAGGGTTGTCTAACGACAGCCCTTTTTATAGTAATAATACATCACAGTATGAATTTTTTCATGATACATCAACATCTTCAAGTTCCTTAAATAATGTCTCCGCAGAATTTATGTTGTTATTATAACACTTACCAACCCATCGCACAAAAACAATAAAAAATATGATTGCAACCGGTATAGCGATTGCAAACGGCCAAAGAGATTTAGTTTCAGAAAATAAGTCTTTATTATTAATAATTTTTGATGTAACAGGCATAATAACAAACATCAAAACAAACCCTAAGTAAACTCCCATTTTGGTAGCAACCTGAAAGCGTTTTTTACCTTTACTATATTCAAGTAATGTTTCCTTATAATTATTTCTAGCAATATTTATTTTTCTCATTTGATAAATTGATTTTAACGATAGAATCGGTAAAACTAGTAGTATGACTGTTGATATTATTCCTGATAATAAGGTATACCAGTTATCTAGTTTATTAAGATTGACTAATATCAATATTACTACACTATAACATATGATTGCTCCTATCATCTCTGGATATGCTATTTTATTTAATTTTTTCCTGTATTGATCTTGTGTCATCATAATAATCATTTTATCAGTTAACTTCTTTTGTTTATCTATCTGGTCACTCATCTGAGACCAAACTGTTTGCATTTCCTCCAATTCCATCTTCTCTTATTTTTTTTCAATTTTTGTTTTCAATTTTTGTTTAACTCTAGAAATTCTGGTTCCAACATTAGTTGGAGACAAACCGGTTATCACAGCTATTTCTTCATATTTCTTACCTTCCAGGAGCAGTAAAATCAATCCTTTATCCAATTCATTAAGGTCATGTATATGAGCGTATAATTTTTTCAATCGTTCTTCAAATTCTGTATCATATTGTTCGGTTTGCCGCATTATCACATCATATATTTCTATTTGATTTCCCCTTCGTTTTTCCTTTTTCAACCTGGTAATAGCTGTATTAAGACCTACACGATACATCCAAGTACTAATTTTAGAGTTTCCTTTGAAACTATCATATGATTTCCATAGCTGGTAAACAATTTCTTGGTAGAGGTCTTTCTGATCCTCGTAATTATTAGTGTAAATAGTTGTTATCTTAAAAATAACTCCTTCATTCTCCTTAATAATCCGAGTAAACTCGTATTCTTTACTCATATAAACCTACTTTTTCCTTATTAGTATAGGGTACATCAAAAAAATCACAGAATATGCTATAAATATTTTGTAAAATACCCACTGTGCATTTAGAAATTAATAGTATAAAAAAGCGTCAATTCGAGTGGTTTTTCGAAATAGAATGAAGAAAAATTGTACTTCGGCAAGCTCAGCAGAACTATCGAGAATAGCTTTTTTAATTCAAAATTCTCGTCATCCTGAGCGTGTCGAAGGGCTCGATACACTTCTTCCTTTGGTCGAGCACTCGAATTGACGAATTTCGAATTAAAAAATCTCAAATGCACAACGAGTTATGAAATATTAATTATGCTATTAGAATGTTCTGAAAAATAAGCTATCGTGAATGAAATGAATAAGTTCTTAAAATAGTTATATTTTAATCTTTTACCACGATCAATGTAGCTTTAACCCCGGTGGTGAGATTCCATTCACTACTTGCGAGTAGATTACCTTTGTCATCATAAAGTTGAAACTCTGCAGTATTAGGGCCGGATTCTCCTTGATTTAATGCTTGTATATCTATCTTATTAAACCCCTTAATAAGATCAACTGAGATTCCTTTAAAATCTCCTGAAAGAAATATTTTTGAAACAATAACAGCATCATTAAGATAGATTCTTACCACATCTCCATCTACGTACTGATGATCTCTGTACATCAACCTTACAAATTCTCCATTACTCTTAAAATCACCCAGGTACTGATTACTCTTATACTCTTCTTTGATTTCATTATCTTTTTTAAACCATTTTGGAACAGGATCAACTTTGGGTTTAAAAAAACCATCATTACCAGTCATATCAAAAGTTGACTTATTACGACCATATTCCATTAATGCTTTTGGAGTTTTATATAAAGACGAATCATTATTCAAATTTGGATTTACCCCCTTAGAAAGGCTATACTTATTTGTGCTAAGGTCACTTTTAGCGTCAATTCGTAAAGAAGTAGAGTTTTCTATTTGAGCATGCATTACCATTCCCATACATAACAAAAAAACTATCAAAAAATTAGCTTTCATATATTTTATGCTGCTCATTATTAATTTTAAGTAAAGATAAATAATATAGGGCTTTAAGACTGTTAATTGAATATAAAATCTTGTTTTTTATCAATCACTAACTACTAATAAAGACGTTGCAAACCTTTAATAATTACAAGTGTTAATAATATTGGTTCTGTTTGCTAATAACCAATTGTTCATATCTGAGGTGTTTTTATGCTTATTTTGAAGAATAACAAACTATGAAATACTATATGTTTTGACAAATAAACGATTAAATTTAGTCTTCTAACCCTAATAATTTTACGGTAAACCATAAATTATTAGAAATATGTAAAAAAATACCCCAACAAACTTGTAAGATAAACCTTATATTTATTATTTTGTTGTTAAAAATAGGTATGATCAATTATGTTATCGGGGAATACTTCTGGCCATGCTCCTTTTTTTGTATGTACAATACAGAAAAGTTATCAAAAAGCTTGATGAAAAGGATAAAGAATTGAAATCTTTAAACAAAGTAACGGAAAAGCAGTTTCGGTTGCAACAGGATCATATTTCTATTCTTAGTCAGGAATTGAGAACACCTTTATATGGAATAATGGGATTGGCTAATCTCCTGGAAGAAGAATACCCTGACCTTAAAAATGATAAAAACCTGAAATCATTAAAGTTTTCTGGGGATTATCTTTTTACACTTATAAATAATGTACTACACGTTAATTTTTTGGATTCTGAAGAGATTACCGTGCAAAACATACTATTTGATATAAAAGAAGTTACTCAAAATCTTATACATTCATTTAGTTATGCTACAGAGAATAGTGATAATGTATTACACTTTGAATTTGATTCTGAAATTGATCAAATGATTTATGGTGATCCTGCCATTCTTTCTCAAATACTTATGAATCTGGTAAGTAATGCTTTACGTTTCACTAAAAATGGAAACGTGTATTTCTCTGTAATTTTAATTAAGAAAAACGAAGGTATATCTACTATTTCTTTCAAAATTAATCATGATGGAGATGAACTTTCAAAAGAAGACAAAAAATCTATCTACCAAGAGTTCATTAATGTTGGAAATGCAAAAAAAACATACCTTGGCACAGGAATTAATTCAAAAATTATAAATAGACTTGCTTCAGCAATTGATGCCGAAATTATTATTCAAAATGATTCTCATGTAGGATCAGAGTACGCATTAGTCATTGATTTTAAATCACAACAAGAAATCAATAAAGAGGAGATAAACCGTGATAATACTTCTTTTAATAACTCTATAGCTTCAAAACATAAGGTGCTAATTGTAGATGACAATAAATTAAATCTCTTGATTGCAGACAAAATATTATCAAAAGAAAACTTTGATTGTACAACTATAGATAATGGATTTGATGCCATAGAATTGGTTAGAGAGAATGAGTATGATATAATTCTTATGGATATCAATATGCCAAAATTAAATGGAATAGGTACTACAAAGAGAATACGTGAGTTTAATACAAAAACACCAGTCATTGCTATAACAGCTGTAGATGTTACCCAGCTAAATAGGCAGATCGTACAGGCAGGATTAAACGATTATATATTAAAACCTTACAACAAAAATCATTTATTAGATATGATTCATAAACATATAAACAATCCGATACCTACACGCTAATCAGTTTATGATTATTTGTTGTCCAATTTTTAGTACAGAGTTATATTTTAACGAATTAGTTTTACAAATTTCAGAAACTGCCAGCCCATATTTATTCGCTATTCTATGTAGAGTATCCCCTCTACGTACAGTATAAATCTTTTTTTGCTCTTCTTTAATTCGTGCAATATCTTCCATTGTTTTATGAATAACTATTTTACTCATACGAGTAGATTTATGATATCTGGGTGTCATCCATTTCTTAGTTACAAAAAGAGTATTTGATCGAATTTTTGTATCACTGGCAAACTCGAATAAATACTCTGGATTAATACTTTTACCATGATATCGTACTTCTAAATGTAGATGGCTACCTCTAGCATTTCCTGTAACCCCACCTGTACCTATTGTTTGTCCTTTTTTTACCTCTTCATTCTCTTTTACCAATGATTTTGATAGATGGGCATATACTGTCTCTAATCCATTATGGTGTCTTACGACTACTGTATTTCCATGTCCACCATGATATCCAACATATCGAATTTTACCTTCCAATATTGATTTCACACTATCTCCAACCTGAAGATCAATATCTATACCTTGATGCGGTCTCCTTCTCCTCCATCCATAACGAGAGGTAATCACCATTTTACGATCAACGGGAGGTGAAAAATCTTCATCTTGAAATGCTAACTGAAAAGGAAATGTAAGATTTTCATTCCAATATGGGTTAAACTGCTGATTGTCCCATTTTGTAGTATACGTTTCTAAATTTTCCTGTGAAATATTTTTATCAGAAGGATAGTTATTATTCTTTTTAGGGTAAATTGGTAAACAGATGATCTCACCTTGTACGACTATTTTTTTATGATCTACGGGAATATTTTCTGTTTGCTCCAAAGTTTCCTGTGCTACTACCATAAGGAATGGTGAAAATATCAGGAAACAAAATACAAGTCTCTTTTTAATTAAAAACATCAATTATCGTTATACTTTTTTAGTAATTAAAGTAGACCTGGGTATAGGATTTATGTTCTACAATATAACTGTAAAAATAATACGTTATTACAATAAATTAATATTTTATTACCTTATTATATACTGTTCTCTTTCGGTAGTTGCTTTATAATTCTGATAATCAACCTATTATTAAACACAAGCCATATAGACTTTCCGTACGTCTTTTACGGGATAATATGTATTTGAAAAACCATTAACACTTTTTAAGAAATTCATATGAAAACATTAATAATTATTAAAACAATAAATGACCTCAGTAATAGTTAGAATAACACTAATTATTAATTAAATAACCATGAAAAGATCGTTCACATTTATTGCTTTGTCAGGGGCATTAATCATGACATCGTGTGTGTCAAAAAAGAAGTATGTTGCATTAGAACAAGAATTACAGGATACACGTAGTACTTTACAAAAAACTTCAGTTGAAAAAGATGAATTGGAAGGCAAATTTGCTAAAATCGAATCTAGAGTAGCTGATTATAATGCAAAGATCAATTCTTTAAAAGACGCTAATGATGAAAAAATGGTAATGGTAGAAGATGTTGCTGCAATATCTAATAAAACCAAAGAGAAGATGAAAGCAACATTAGCCAAAGTTGATCAACAAAAACTTCAGGGAGCTAAATCTCTAAAAGATTCGATGAATTTGGCAGTGTCTCACAACTTAAAAAATTCTTTATCAGATGATCTAAAACAAGATGAAGATATTTCTATAGATATTGATAATACTGTAGTAATGATATCAATATCTGATAAAATGTTATTTAATAGTGGAAGCTATAGAATAAGTAACAAAGCTGATAATGTATTAAAAAAATTAGCTGACGTAATTAACTCTGAACCAAGTATAGAGGTAATGGTAGAAGGTCATACTGATCCAAGAACTATTAGCAATGCAGTTGTACGAGATAACTGGGACTTAAGTGTAAAAAGAGCAACATCTATTATTAGAAAACTACAATCTAGTTATGATGTAGATCCAGCCAAATTAATAGCCTCTGGAAGAAGTAGTTACAAACCTCTTGTAGAGAATGATACCGAAGAAAATATGGCAATCAATAGACGTACAAGAATCGTTCTATTACCAAATATGGATAAGTTTTTTGCTATGTTATCTTCTAACTAATAATGAAGTTAATCTCATATTAATGAAAAACGGGATGAATATATATTCATCCCGTTTTTATTTTATTCAAAAAATAGATTAAGATATTTTATAGTTCAAATTAATCGAGTTGATAATATCCACATTTAAGATAGGCTCCTTCTGGAAAAGAAATGGGATGATCAATATCATGCTCAGTTTTTTCTAACAAACTGAAGTTTCTTCCCGATTTAAGAATACTCCCTTCAGAAATTTTAAAAAAATCCTCCGCTAAAACTCTGGAAGAACAAGAAGCCAAAACCAAAATCCCATTAGAAGATACTAAATGCGACCCTAATTCTGCTAATCGTGCATAACTAATCATAGCCTTATTAATTTCACTTGCTCTCTTCGCAAATGAAGGAGGATCAATAACTACAATGTCGAATACCGTTTTATGATCTATTAATTTCTGCAATCCATCAAAAGCATCAGCTACCATAACACTATGATTTCCTTGATGTATATTTAGTGCAACATTCTCCTTCGCCATACCTAAAGCTTGTTTACTAATATCCAAACTTATAACTTCTTTTGCGCCTCCTTTTAAAGCATGAACCGAAAATCCACCTGCATAAGAAAACACATCTAAAACAGTTTTACCATTGGCAAGCTCCCCTACTCTTTTTCTATTATGACGGTGATCAAGAAAATATCCAGTTTTATGACCTTTAATTACATTTGCAGAAAACAAAACTCCATGTTCTCTAAAAACCACAACTTCATTTTCCAGGGTTCCGTAGATTACCTGTCCATCCTTAAGATCATGCACTTCACCTTTTGACTGTAATAGTCTACTTAACCTAAGAACAACACAGTTACAACCAGATATTGCAACCAAATGCTCCACAATCCAATTGAGATATGGAAACCAAATATGTGAATATAGCTTAATAACTAGAACATTGTCATATACATCTGCAATACACCCGGGAAGATGATCATTCTCTCCAAATAACAATCGATAGCTATTTGTATCCATCTCTAGTAAGGGAATTCGTTTTTTGTAGGCTTCAGAAATTTTTTCAACAAACCACTCTTCATTAATCTGTGCTGTTTTTCTAAATTGAATCAATTTAATACGTATAGGAGAATATGGATCATATAAACCACAAGCCAAAAAAGCATTTTTTTTGGTATCATAAACAATCACCAGATCACCTGCTTCTCCTTCTGCATTTTGCTTTATAATACTATCTTCAAAAACCCAGGGATGTCTTTGTTTTATTATCTTTTCTGCAGCAGGTCTTACCTTAACAGCTAGTCTTTTTGTTTTTATTTCAGGAACAATATTCATCGTATGCAAGGATAGTGATTATTTTGTTTCCTTAAAATGATGCAATTCATTATTTTGAATCAAAACAATTGTTTACTTACTAAATAAATTGAGGTTTTGTTATACTGAACTCACAATAACAGGCTATCAAGTAATAACTTAAACAAAAAAACGAGACTGTTTTATTACAGTCTCGTTTTTAAAATTGTTTTTTGAGTAATGATCAATACCAAAGACAACCTCCAGATCCACCAATACCAATACAGATACCAGCTTCACAGAATGGACCTCCAGGAGCGTGTTCACAACACATTCTTCCTCTTTGCGAACATGCATAACGCCCTGCTCCTGAGATTTTACCTTGCTCATCTTTGCTCAGAGTTTTTACACCATCCAGGTCTAAGATAGTTTTCATTTGTGTAAATATTTGTGGTTAAATAAAATTCAATATTAATCACAGTAAAAATAATACAATTACACAGTATTCGGATACAGAAAAAACTCAAAATAAGTACTGTTTACTCCCAGAATAGTCATAAAAAAAGCATCCATCCCAAGGTGTATCAGGATAAACGCTCTTATCTATATTGTTTGAATCAAGAGTTCTTTCAGTATAGAAAACTCAATTCTATGATTGGTTTAAAGCAAATAAAACCTTTTTTTAAGGCACTCATCTCAAGATATATCAAGATACGCGCCCTATAGGTGTCGCTAAAACTAATTTGCTTGTCTTCAAGAAATTATTCATTTCTTTACTACCTACACTTACTAGACGAACATTGTTCTATTTTGTTACATAATAAAATTAAATTATTTTACATGATACTGATTATCAGATGCATAAATAATAAAAAACTAATTATTTATCATAAATCAGTTTATAAAATAGCTTTGCGACATATTTATAAAATTAAATATGTATATTTGTTGTATGGATAATGGAAGAATACTTGAAATAAATAAAGCTCTATCTAATGCTACTCGTTTGGATATACTGAAATGGTTAAAAAATCCAGAAGCTAATTTCCCGCCTCATAAAGAGCTTGGACACTTTAATGATGGAGTATGTGGACAACATATAAAAGACAAATCCGGATTATCACAGCCTACCATATCTCACTATTTAACAGGTATGCACAAAGCTGGTTTATTGATCACCACTAGACATGGGAAATGGACATACTTTAAAAGGAATGAACTTGTAATCAAAGAATTTTTAGAGGCCATAAGCAAAGAGTTATAAAAAATTTAGATAAACATATTTATAAAATTAAATATATAATTATAATAATATGAAAATAGAAAAAGTTAACATCGAAAACAAATTCTCTATTTTTTCTGATCATTGGAATCCTCGAATTGTTGGGGAACTTAATGGACAACATGTAAAATTAGTAAAGTTTAAAGGTGAATTTGTATGGCATAAACATGATAATGAAGATGAAATGTTTTATGTTGTAAATGGTGAATTCAAAATGGAATTTCGAGATCGAACAGTACATTTAAAACCTAATGAATTTTTGATTATCCCCAAAGGAACAGAGCATAGACCTGTAGCAGATAAAGAAGTTTCTGTAATGCTCTTCGAACCAAATACTACAATCAATACAGGTGATGCTCCTGGAAATTTAACGCAAGATAAATTAGAAACTATTTAAAATAACAGCTTATGAAAATCTTAGTTATTGGTGCTACCGGAACAATCGGTAGTGCAATTTATAATACGCTTAAAGATGAATATAGCAATGTATTTGGTGCTCATCGAAATAGCAAGTCCTACCCTATTGATATTGCAGATAAGGCTTCTATAAAAACCTTATTCAAAAAACTACCAAAAATAGATGCTGTAATTAATGCTGCAGGTACAGCTTCTTGGAAACCTTTATCAGAATTAACAGAAGACGATTATTATATCGGGATACACAGTAAATTAATGGGGCAAGTTAACCTTGTACATATAGCAAAAGATTATCTCAATGATAATGCCTCAATAACTCTAACAACTGGTATTCTTGCAGAACACTATGAACCCAACGCCGTAGGATTATCACTAGTAAATGGCGCTTTGCATAGTTTTGTAAATGCAGCATCAAAAGAATTAGATCGCGGGATTAGGCTAAATGTTGTAGCTCCTGGTGCTATCTCGGGAGATTTCCCAGAAGATCAAAAATTCGCAGGATACTATCCAGTTAATATTACAGATGTAGTGGATAGTTATAAACAAATACTTAATAACAATAACACAGGTACTGTTTATAAAAAATATTAAAAATAAAACACATAGGCTTATGAAAATTTCAATGTATCAAATCGATGCTTTTACCAAAACTTTATTTGGGGGTAATCCTGCTGCGATATGTCATTTACCCAATTGGTTAGACGATCAAACTTTGCAGAACATTGCTGTAGAAAACAATTTAGCAGAAACAGGTTTTTTTGTAAAAAAGAGTAATATCTATGAAATAAGATGGTTCATGCCTCATGCAGAAATTGATTTATGCGGTCATGCTACACTTGCATCAGCATATGTAATCTTTAATTACATTGATTCTTCTATCGACGAAATCACATTTTCTTCAAAAAGCGGAATTCTAAAAGCCAAAAAAGAAAATACCGGAGCAATTACATTAGATTTTCCTTCCAGACCACCAGAACCTATTGAAATTCCTTCTCAAATACACCAGGCTCTTAATGCAAAACCTATTGCTACTTTTGCTGCTCGTGATTTGGTAATCACACTTTCATCTGAAGAAGAAGTACTAAATGAGAATCCTAACCTGGATTTACTTAAGAACCTACCCTATTTATGTATTATAATCACTGCCGAAGGAAAACATGTTGATTTTGTTTCTCGTGTGTTTGATGCAAATGGTATTATTCAGCCCGAAGATCCTGTTACAGGTTCTGCTCACACTTCTCTAGTACCACTTTGGGCTAAAAAACTAGGAAAAAACAATCTTAAAGCTCAACAATTATCTGCTCGTAGAGGAGAATTAGATTGCAAACTAGATGAAAATCGTGTTTTTCTTAGCGGGTACTCGGTTCCATACTTGATCGGAGAAATAGAAATATAATTTTAAGAATTGTTACTGAAGTAAAATCATAATATTTTAATAATTATTGATTTTGAGGTATAAGATTAATCATCCATGGATAGTTGATTAATCTTAGATCTTAATTTTCGTTTATAATCTTCTTCTAACCAATCTCTATAATTCTTAGTACTTTTACTAATACAATATGAATATCTACGCACACGATATTCTATATCCTGATCCAAAAGTTTACTTAAAATTCGTGCATCAAAAACATCTTCGCTATTTTGTATACACATTACAGCATGTTGCTCTATAGATTTTTCAAGAACCGTTAAGCTTCTATGTCCGTAGCGTTTTGTTTTTGCATATTCGGCTTCGATATCAAACTCAATATTTTCAGATTTTAAAAATTCTTTTCTTAATTCCTCTGGCAATACATATATAAAATTACGTTCTATCTCCTCATCCCCAACTAGGTTATCATAATAGAAATCTGGTGATCTAAAAATAGATTGCCAATCAACATCAGAGTTCCATAATCCAAATCTTGCAGTGTTATTTCCTAAATCAATTATTGAAAATTCTTTTTTAGTTGGTAATATACGTGATCCCCTACCAATCATCTGAAAATATAATGTAAGTGATTTTGTTGCTCTATTAAGAATAATACTTTCTACTGTGGGTTCATCAAATCCAGTAGTAAGGATACTAACTGAAGTAAGTATTGCATCATTAGTATTTTTAAACCATGCCAAAATATCCTCTCGTTCTTGCTTACTATTTGTATTATCGAGGTGACGAATCGGATATCCTGCCTTTTTAAAAGCTTCATACACATAGATAGAGGTATTAATCCCATTATTAAAAATCAATGTTTTTTTACCTTTTGATCTTTCTTCATAAGCATGCAATAATTTATCCTGCATCAACATATTGGTATACAGATCTTCTGAGGATTTTACAGTGTAATCACCATTCATCCCTATTTTTAAAGATCCTAATCCAACATCGTAGGTATAAATTACAGGTTTAGCCAAAAATCCGCTATTAATTAATGAACTAATTGTATCTCCTACAATCAATTCATTATAATTATCCTTCATTGGAAGTTTCATATTTGAACTAAGAGGTGTAGCGGTGACTCCAAGAATAAAACAATTTTTAAAAAACCTAAAAAGCTTTCTAAATGAATTATAGTGAGCTTCATCAATAATTACCATTCCTACATTATGTAATTCCAAATGGTCATCATTAAGTCTATTGTTAAGGGTTTCTACCATCGCAACAAAACACATATATTCGTTTTGATCATCGAGTTCCTTAACAGAGCTGTTTATGATTTTATTCTTTACTCTAAACTCGGTTAGCATTTTAGAAGTTTGTCCACAGAGCTCTATTCGATGTGTAAGAACAACCACTTTTTTTCGAGTGGATTCTATATACCTTCTAACAATTTCAGAAAAAATAACAGTCTTTCCTCCTCCTGTAGGGAGCTGATACAACAGATTATATTTTTGGGAAAACTCATTTAGACGGTTAAATATCTTATCAATATCCCGCTGCTGATAATCGTAAAGTACTTTTTGTTCTTTTTTATCTACCCCTTTGGGTTGTAATCCCATGTAATTTCTATTAAAAAAGTAAACTACAAAATTAAACACTTTTAAAGGTTATATGAAAGAATTGAAGAGATATATTTGATCTATTTTATATTTTATTCTTTACTATCGTATCAGAATTCACATAAGTTCAATGTTTATATAAAAAGGAAATGTTTTTAGTTTCTTCATTTTTTTGTAAAATGTTAATTTATCATAATTATATATTTCAAGAACAGTGGTTATTATAATTTTAACTCTTTAATTTAATATAAACTTAATGGCTAAAGCAGATAAAGACTTAATTCCTGTACAAGCACTTTTAATTCCTAAACCTATTGTATATACTGCAAAAGTATTGAATAGGATATCCCCGCTCTTAGCTGCAAGATTTGCTGCCAGAATATTCTTGACCCCTTTTGGTTATAAAATGCCTAATAGGGAGAAGGAAATGTATGAAAGGAGTAAAAAGGAAAGAATTCGAATTGAAAAAATTAACCAAGAGGTTGTCGTATATAATTATGGAGATTCTGATAAGAAAATTCTTTTAGCTCACGGTTGGTCCGGAAGTGGAACACAACTTTCAAAGATTGCAGATCAATTATTAGAACACGGATACAGCACCGTGAGTTTTGATGCTCCAGCACATGGCAATGCCCCAGGAAAAAGAAGTATGATGCCATATTTTATAGAAACCATATATCAATTAGAAAAAACCCATGGCCCATTTGAAGCAGCAATAGGACATTCATTAGGTGGAATGTCATTGTTGAGAACTACTAAATATGGATTGCAAATAAAAAACCTAGTAATCATTGGTACAGCCAATAGTATTACTGCAATCACTAAGAATTTTGCAAAAAATTTGCAACTAAACCAAAAGGTTGCTCGTTTGTTAAAAACCTACTTTGATAATAAATACGGAGAAGATTTAGACAACTACTCGGGAGCAACCTCTGCTCAAGGAGTCAAGGTACCAACATTAGTTGTGCATGACAAAAACGATGTTGATGTACACTACAGTGCAGCTCATGAAATAGTTAATAATTTAGAGAATGGACAACTACTAATTACAGAACAACTAGGCCATAGAAAAATTTTGGGTGATCAAAAAGTAATATCGAAAATTGTAGAATTTATTCTGGAATAGTTATTGATTAGTTATTGTTAGCCAATTTGTACGACTACTTAAGTATATCTTTAATAAAAATTGGAAAAATTATGAAACGTTTTATTATATTATGCTTTGGTGTTCTGGCTATAAGTTGTACAAGTACAGCACAAAAAGAGAGTAAAAAGGAAAATAAAGTTTATGCAGTCTCTAAAACTAATGCCGAATGGAAAAAGATTCTGACCTCAGAACAATATTATGTTCTTAGGCAAGCGGGAACAGAAAGACCATTTTCTAGCCCTCTAAACAAATTGTATACTTCTGGTACATTTTATTGTGCCGCATGTAATACTCCATTATATGAAAGTAAACACAAATTTGATAGTGGAACAGGTTGGCCAAGTTTTGATCGTGCAATAAAAGGAAGTATCGATAATGACATAGATCATAAATTAGGATACGCTCGTTCCG
Source organism: Aquimarina sp. MAR_2010_214 (assembly GCF_002846555.1). Lineage (NCBI taxonomy): Bacteria > Pseudomonadati > Bacteroidota > Flavobacteriia > Flavobacteriales > Flavobacteriaceae > Aquimarina > Aquimarina sp. MAR_2010_214. Next base: position 3,738,822 of record NZ_PJMS01000001.1, on the reverse strand, counting down.
AACTATTATGTGCAACATGTGGTGGACATTTGGGTCATGTATTTAGTGACGGACCTAGAGAAACTACAGGAATGAGACATTGTATTAACGGGGATGCCTTAGTGTTTAAATCTAATTAATCAAAAAATGAGTAAGTATCCAATACAGAAATCTGATGCTGAATGGAAAGAAAAGCTAACAGAAGAGCAATATAGAATATTGAGGCAAAAAGGAACCGAAAGACCATTTACCGGAGAATATAATATGCATTTTGAAGATGGAGCCTATACTTGCATGGCTTGTGATGTACCTTTATTTAAAAGTGCTTCCAAATTTGATTCAGGATGTGGTTGGCCTAGTTTTGATGAATCAATAGAAGGACGGGTAGAATATATCAAAGACAAGTCCCACGGTATGATACGCACAGAAATATTATGTGCTAACTGTGGTAGTCATTTAGGTCATGTATTTAATGATGGGCCTACAACTACAGGTCAACGTTATTGTGTAAACTCTGTTAGTATAGACTTTAATAAAGATAAAATCAATAATAAGTAAAATTTAGAATTCATGAGAAAAATTTTCGCACTACTATGCCTTGCCACATTTATATTTACATCTTGTTCTAGTGATGATGACACAGATTTTGATACTATAGGACAAACATTCGAGATCGACAAAGTAGACTTTATTGCACCAGAATATGCTGTTAATATTCCTTTCCCTTCGAATATCGAAGTTTTTGATGCAGATGTAGTTTTAGTATATCGATTGGAAAATGTTGTTGATGGTCGCGATGTATGGGAACCGGTTCCTACTCCTCTGATTGAATTAGACAACGGAGGTAAATTGACATACCGGTTTAATTTTACTATAAATGATGTCGATATCTTATTAGATACTCCAGATATTAATCTTATCGGAGCAAACTTTACAAATGATCAAGTGTTTAGAATAGTTATAGTACCCTCTGCCTTTGCAAAAAAATCAAAAGTTGATTTAACCGATTTTAAAGCTGTACAAAAGGCACTCAAATTGAAAATTTAAAGAGACACATAATTCAATTATATCTTATGACATACATTGAATACAACAAAAACATCAAAAAAAAACACCATATTATACAAATATGGTGTTTTTTTACCCTTTTTAATGAAAATCTTATTCTTAGGGAATACTTAAATCCTTTTTTGGTTAGCCGAATTATCCTTAAATTCGTGACTTCAAAAAATTGACATTTATGAGCACATATGATATCATCGTTTTAGGAAGCGGTCCTGGAGGTTACGTAACTGCTATTAGAGCTTCACAACTAGGGTTTAAAACCGCAGTAGTTGAAAAAGAAAGCTTAGGGGGAGTATGCTTAAACTGGGGATGTATCCCAACAAAAGCATTATTAAAAAGTGCACAGGTATTTGAATATCTAAAACATGCTTCTGATTATGGACTTACTGTGGATAAATTTGATAAAGATTTTGATGCAGTTGTAAAACGTAGTCGTGGTGTTGCTGAAGGAATGAGCAAAGGAGTTCAGTTTCTTATGAAGAAAAATAAAATTGATGTTATTGAAGGTTTTGGTAAACTAAAAGCCAGTAATAAACTAACAGTTACAGATGCAGATGGAAAAGCTACTGATTATGAGGCAAAACATATTATTATTGCTACGGGAGCTAGATCAAGAGAACTGCCTAATTTACCACAAGATGGTAAAAAAGTAATTGGGTATAGAAAAGCTATGACATTAGAGTCTCAACCAAAGAAGATGATTGTGGTTGGATCAGGAGCAATTGGAGTTGAGTTTGCTCATTTCTATAATGCAATGGGTACAGAAGTTACTATTGTAGAATTTTTACCTAACCTTGTGCCTCTTGAAGATCAAGAAGTATCAAAACAGTTTGAGCGTAACTTTAAGAAAGCTGGAATTAAGGTAATGACAAATTCTTCTGTAGAGAGTGTAGATACAAGCGGTGATGGAGTAAAAGCAACTGTAAAAACTAAAAAAGGAGAAGAAATTCTCGAAGCAGATATTGTATTATCTGCAGTGGGTATCAAAACCAATATAGAAAATATAGGCTTAGAAGAGTTAGGAATAGCTACAGATAGAGATAAAATTGTAGTAAATGATTGGTACCAAACCAATATTCCTGGAGTTTATGCAATTGGTGATGTTGTTCCTGGTCCTGCCCTAGCCCATGTAGCTTCTGCAGAAGGAATTACATGTGTAGAAAAAATTGCAGGAATGCATGTAGAACCTATAGATTATGGAAATATTCCAGGATGTACATATGCTTCTCCAGAAATTGCTAGTGTAGGAATGACCGAAAAGCAAGCAAAAGAAGCAGGTTACGAATTAAAAGTTGGAAAATTCCCTTTTTCTGCATCAGGGAAAGCGAGTGCAGCAGGAACTAAAGACGGTTTTGTAAAAGTGATTTTTGATGCAAAATATGGTGAATGGTTAGGCTGTCATATGATAGGTGCAGGAGTTACCGATATGATTGCTGAAGCTGTATTAGGTAGAAAATTAGAAACTACTGGTCACGAAGTATTAAAAGCGATTCACCCTCACCCAACAATGAGTGAGGCTGTAATGGAAGCTGTAGCAGATGCATATGATGAAGTAATTCATTTATAATACAACATACATATTAAAAAACGCCTTACTACATAAAATAGTAAGGCGTTTTTATATCAACAATTTAAATTAAAAATTGATATTCTGTATTAATCATTTTGTAAAAAACTTTGTATTGCCAAAATATAGCTTTGCAAACCAAAACCTAGGATAACACCTTTGGCATTAGGCGATATATAAGATTGATGTCTAAATTCTTCTCTACTAAAAGTATTTGATATATGAACTTCTACAACAGGGATTGATATTGCCTTTATAGCATCCCCAATACCAATAGAAGTATGTGTATAAGCTCCTGCATTAAGGATAACCCCATCACACTGATCATCAGCCTCCTGTAGTTTAGTAATCAATTCCCCTTCTATATTAGATTGATAATATGATAACTCTAATGCAGGAAAATCAGATTGTAATTGAGCAAAAAATGCATCAAAAGTTTGATTTCCATATACTTCAGGCTCTCTTTTTCCGAGGAGATTTAAATTTGGGCCATTTATGATTAGTAATTTCACGTACTTATTATTTTTAGTAGTTAATTGATTAACTGGTAATCAACCCTATAACATCCTTATTACTCGTTATTAGAATTCTGTCTTCGATTATTCTTAGTCCTAAACAAATACCCAACTGATAATTGCGCTACAGAATGTTTAAAATCAACATCTAATGTATCAATATCGTTAATATTTGTTAAGCCAAGATTATATCGAAATTGAAAAAACAAACCGCTTTCTGTCTTATATCCAGCTCCAAATCCTCCGCTAAAATCAAAATTATTGAAAGAATCAAAGAATTCATCGGGAGTATCTCCTTTAGATTCTGTAGCATTGGCCAACAAAGCAAATTGTGGTCCTATTTCCAGACTAAACTTATTTGTAAAATAAAATTTTGCAATAATAGGAAGAGTCAAATAGTTCAAACTTATCTTATTCTCTTCTCCATTAACATCAACTTTATATCCTTGTGCAGAATACAATACCTCGGTTTGTATAAAAAAACGTTGAGATACTGGAAACTCTATTACTGCCCCTAAATGCATACGAACTCTTGCATCGGTATCCTCTATATCTCCAATTACATTTGTATAATTAAGTCCTGCTTTAAATCCCGCACGAGTGTATAATGTTTCACTTTCATCTTGGGCATACAGAGAAGTGGTCATTATCAAAAGGATCGAAACTGTGTATAAAAAATTCTTTACCATATATAAAACACTATTACTACTCAAAAGTAGTTTTATTTTTTAAAAAACCTGAATCTGTAAACGAAAAAAGCATCTCAATATTTTGAGATGCTCTTAAATATTATTGATACGTATCGTTTTTTAAAACTTATATCCTACTGAAAACTGGATCACAGCATTTTGATTTTTATCATCATCTCCATCAACATCGTTAATATCTGATAACCCTAAATTATAACGTGCATCAAAGAAAAGTCCCATATCTAACTGATATCCGGCACCAAAACCTAAACCTAAATCAACACTTTTATAAAAATCATCAATATCCTCCTCTCGTTCGATACCAGCAGTTTTAACCTCTCCTTTTGCAGAAACTAAAAAACCAACTTGTGGCCCTGCTTGAATACTTAACCCCTTAACAACATAATATTTGGCTATCAATGGGATATTGATATAATCTAATTTTGTAGTACCTTCTATTCTAATCCCAAAAACGGTTTCATCCATTGTATATCCCTGTGCAGAGTATAATACTTCTGGTTGAAAAGCAAACTTCTCAGAAATTGGTATCTCTACAACTGCTCCTAAATGAAAGCCTGTTCTACTGCTAATACCATTTACTGCATCTCCAGCAATATTGGCAATGTTTAAACCAGCTTTTGCACCAAATCTAATGTTCTCTTCTTGTGCAGTAACTCCCAAACTAAAAGTAGCGATTACTACAAATAATAATTTCCTCATAATGATTGACTTTTAAATTTTCCGACAAAAGTATCTTTTTTACTGACATAATTAGGAGCAAATAATGCTATTTTAAGTTTTCTTAATACTGAAATAACCAATACATTGAAAACAAACTCATTATTGAATCAAAAAAGTACAATCAAAATAATCATTCATAAAAAATAGTGTTAACGAATGTAGAATTTTTGATATACTTAAAACATTGATGTATTATTTTAAAACCGTCTCAAAGTAAATTGGTATGGTTTTCTTTTATATCATATCTTAGTAGTAATGAAATGGAGCCACGCTATAAAAGACTACAGACATTACCTAAAAATCGAAAGAGGATTATCTGAAAATTCTATTGTTAATTATACCCTTGATATCCAGCGGTTATTAAAATTTCTGGAACATCAAAATATAGTAACTACCCCTCTTTCTATTGAAAAAGAAATACTTCAGCAGTTTATTTTTGAAATAGCAAAACTGGTTAATCCCCGTTCGCAATCAAGAATTATTTCTGGATTAAAAAGTTTCTTTAACTACCTTGTATTCGAAGATTATAGAGAATCTAATCCTATGGAACTCATAGAATCTCCAAAAATAGGAAGAAAATTACCCGATACATTATCTGTAGAAGAAATAGATCTCATTATTGCCCAAATCGATCTTGGAAAACCAGAAGGAGAACGTAATCGGGCAATTATTGAAACTCTTTACGGATGCGGTTTAAGAGTAAGTGAGCTCATAACTTTAAAAAAATCCAGTCTTTTTTTTGACGAAGGATACATTAGTGTTACTGGAAAAGGTGATAAACAACGTTTTGTGCCTATAGGAGAAACTACTCAAAAATATATTGATATTTACACTACCGAAATACGTAATCATATTGATATTAAAAAAGGATACGAAGATACCTTGTTTTTAAACAGAAGAGGCAGACAACTTACCCGAGCAATGATTTTTACGATCATAAAACGATTGGTAGAAAAAGCCGGAATTCATAAACAGGTTAGCCCGCACACTTTTAGACATTCTTTTGCTACTCATCTTCTGGAAAATGGTGCCGATTTAAGAGCTATTCAATTAATGCTAGGTCATGAAAGTATTACCACCACAGAAATATATATGCATATAGACCGAAGTCATTTAAGCGAGGTTATACATAGTTTTCACCCAAGGAGATAATTATACAACTTGTTTTTTAGAATTATAACAATATAAAAGGCTCTCTGAAAATATAAATCTATCAGAGAGCCTTTTATAATACCATATCTATTTAAAAATACTAATTTGGTCTTTTTACAATTCCTGAAGGAACAACGGTATTAGATTGCATAGTAACAGGATTTCCTGCTCCAGTTGTAATTCCTGCAACTGCACTAAGCGGTTCTATAAAAAATGGAGCTGGATCACCATCTTGAAAAGGCTCAACTGTAATAAATACTTTTCTACTGGTTACAGTAGCAGGAAGTGTGATACCGGTGATAGGAACTTGAGAAGGTATGATAAGAAAATCTTCTCCTGGAAATTCAGGAACAGTACCTCCAGATCCTTTAAAAAAGTTTCCGTCATCAACACCACTAACATCTGAAAAAGTTCCGGTAGATAAAATTTTAGTTCCAAAATCTACCCAACCTTCATATTTCCATCCGCTAGCTAAAGCAGGAAGAGATAAACCAGGGGCATTAGATCCATCCATAAACCATACACCAAACTCATCATTACCGTTATCTGTACCTCCGACATTATCTGTAGGAGTTGCTAAAAAAAACTGACCTGTAGTATTAGAAAGATCTGCGACGACTGGCGAAAAAGTAAGCTGCGCAGAATTACCATTAAAATTACCTTTCAAAATTTTTGCATCTGAGGGCTCATTATCAATATCTCCTACTGACTCAACAGTTAGCACAAATTCAGTTGCATCTGCAAGATCAGATGCAAACACCTCTAAACGAACTACCCCTGTAGGGTTAGTAAACTTTCCGGTGCCAACAGCTTGTCCGTTAACTATAATCCATCCTTGATAAGCAGTTCCTCCTACAAGGGGTTTTAACCCTATCGTCTCTAATTCTATTGTGGCAACTGGCGGACCATCATCACTGGAACACGAATTGCATAGCACTCCAAAAAGTAAAGCAGCTATAAATAATTTTGTTTTTGTCATCATTTTGCTTTTTAATTATCTTTCAAATGTAAATTAGGCTACAATAAAATTAACTCCAAAATACGTACAAAATTGTGTACAAAAACGTATTCTTCTATGCTAAATGTATTCTCTATTTCTCTTGTTGTTCTTCAATAGTAGGTGTTTTAAATAGTTCGATAAAAGCAGCACCAATATGAGATATGATGTCACTTGCGATCAATCCTTCAAAACTAGTTTCTTGAATTGCTATATCCCCAGCACTCCCATGTAAATAAACACCAAAAACAGCTGCATGTAGTGAGTCATACCCTTGAGACAGTAAACTGGTAATCATCCCTGTAAGCACATCACCGCTTCCCGCTGTAGCCATTCCGGGATTCCCTGTATTATTCACATACAATTGGTCTTCATGTACTGCTATGGAGTTTGCCCCTTTAACAACAATAATACAATCGTGCTGCTTTGAAAATGCTTTTGTTTTTTTAATTTTATCATAATCATCTTTCCATTCTCCTATTAATCGTTCTAACTCCTTAGGGTGAGGTGTTAAAATAGTTTTCTTAGGAAGTTTCTCGAGAAATTCAGGTTTTTTTGCCAGAATATTAATTCCATCAGCGTCTATTACAAGAGGTGATTCATTTTCTTTTAAGAACTCTCCAAACGCCTTAATTGTTTTTTCATCGGTTCCAAGTCCAACTCCAATTCCTATGGCTGAAGGTTTAAAATCCAGAGTAATTTCCTCTAATTCATCATCACTATCTGCAATTACCATCGCTTCTGGAACACTTGTCTGAAGTACTTCATACCCGCATTCTGGAATATATGCTGTAACCAAACCTGTTCCTGTTCTTAAGGCTGCTTTAGTTGCCAATACCACACTTCCCATCTTACCGTAGCTCCCTCCTATTATTACACAATGCCCATAAGTCCCTTTATGGCTATATTTATGTCTTGGACGATATAATGGTAGCACTTCATTTTTATTAATTAAGATACCTACACCGGGTGTTTGCATTAAAAAATTGCGATCCAATCCAATATCAATCACCTGTAAATCTTCTGTATACATACCGGTTTCTGGTAAAAAGAAAACAAGTTTAGGCAATTGAAATGTAACTGTAACATTAGCAAAAATTACTCCTTCAGGATCATCTGGTGCTTTATCAGAATATAAACCAGATGGGATATCTATAGAAAACATAAAACACCTGGAAGTATTAAGGTGTTTGATTAAAGAAACTACCCAAGATACCAATGGTCTGTTGAGTCCAATACCAAAAATTGCGTCAATAACCATATCCTCTCGTTTGAGTTGAGGAAAATCCTCTTTGCATTTAAGCTGCATAGGCCAATCCTTAGCAATTTCTTTTAATCGATCATAGTTAGATAGAAATTCCTTTGATCTATTATCACTAAAATTTACGATGTATGTTTTTACATTATACCCATGTTCTAACAATAACCTAGAAACTACTAGTCCGTCTCCTCCATTATTGCCAATACCGCAAAAAACGTGGATCATAATTGGAGACCCTTGTAATCTGCTATGGATCAAATTAAAAATTTGTGTCGCAGCACGTTCCATCAATTCTAACGATGTGATTTTAGCCGATACCATTGTAGCTTCATCCGCCATACGCATTTGTTGTGCAGAAAATATTTTCATCTATCTATATTTATTAAATTTATTCTACTTGTTTACATTATTATAGAAGCTCTATAAAGAATTTTCAATAAGCCAAATAACCTTTCCTCAAAGAAGTTAAAAAAAATTAATTACGCCAGTTTCTTTTATTTTTTAGGAATTACATAATGAAACAAGTCTTTAATTATTGAATTAACAAAAATTTAAGGATGCTGTTAATTTAATTTTCTTTAAAATTAAAAAATTATACATTTGAACTCGCAAAGTAAAGCAAACAAATGTTTAGTACCATTTTCTTATTGGCTTTATTAATTACCTTAGGAACAATTATTGTTTCTGAGGCTTCTTCTATTACTACAGGTACTATTACTATTATTACCCTTAGGGGTTAGTTCATTTATATAATATCACTGCACATACGTAATTCTGACAAAAGAATTACCAACAAAACTTTTATAAATTATTTCAACTTAAAAAATATAATATATCATGAACGTTCTAAAATTTGGAGGTTCTTCTGTCGCTAATGCATCGGCCATAGAAAGTGTAATAGAAATCATTAAACAACAATCTCAAAAACAATCTTTATATGTTGTAGTTTCTGCAATGGGCGGAATTACCGATTTACTGCTACAAGCTGGAGAAGAGGCTTCTGCTAATAATGAAAACTATAAAAACACACTGGTAGAAATTGAAAAAACACATTTTGAAGCTGTTAAAACTCTTATTCCTGTACTGTCTCAAAGTGCCATACTTAGTAAGGTCAAAGCTGAACTTAACACCCTTGAATCATTATGTGAAGGAGTATATTTATTAAGTGAGTTATCCCTTAAAACAGCTGCTGTAATTGCAAGTTTTGGAGAGATGCTTTCTTCATATATCATTACCGAAGCAGCCAAAATAAAAGGTTTAGATATTGTTTTAAAAGATTCTAGAGAGCTCATTGTTAAAACAACTAATTCTAAAGTCATAATTGATTATAAAGAAACTAATGCGAGAATCAAAAAATTTGCAAATAACAGTATACATAAAGTAAGTCTTTTTCCTGGTTTTGTAGCAAGAACACAAAATGGTGAACCTACTACCCTAGGAAGAGGTGGGTCTGATTTTACCGCAGCTATTCTGGCAGCAGCTATTGATGCTAACGAATTGCAAATCTGGACAGATGTGAGTGGTCTATATACCGCTAACCCAAAACTAGTAAAACAAGCTAAACCTGTACATCATATTTCATATCAGGAAGCCATGGAACTTTCTCATTTTGGAGCTAAAGTAATCTACCCTCCTACTATACATCCTGTATTAGAAAAGAATATACCGATAGTTATTAAAAATACTTTTAAACCAAAGGATCAAGGAACTCTTATTACTCGAAAAGTAGAGGAAAGAAAAAAACCTGTAACCGGGATTAGTCATATTGATAGTATCGCGATTATTTCTCTAGAAGGAAGTGGCATGGTTGGTATCCCTGGATTTTCTAAACGACTATTTGAAGCTTTGTTTTTAGAAAATATAAATGTCATCCTTATTACTCAAGCTTCGTCTGAGCATTCTATATGCCTTGCTGTCGAAGCTTCAGAAGCAGAGAAAGCCAAAGCGATTTTGGATACCACATTTGAATTTGAGATCTCTAAACATAAACTAGATCCTGTAAAAATAGAAAATGATGTCGCTATCATAGCATTGGTTGGTGATAATATGTATCATCATCAAGGATTAAGCGGAAAAATGTTTAGTACGCTAGGTAAAAACAATGTAAATATTAGAGCTATCGCGCAAGGTGCTTCAGAAAAGAATATTTCTGTTGTAATAGCCAAAAAAGACATTAAAAAAGCCTTAAACATATTACATGAACGATTTTTTGAAGTAAAGACTAAACAATTAAATCTATTTATAACTGGTGTAGGAAACGTAGGTAGTAAACTACTAGAACAACTCCAACAACAAGATAAATACCTTAAGAATAAATTACATTTAAAAATTCGTGTGGCCGGAATATCAAATTCCAAAAAAATGATCTTTAATGAAAATGGAATTGACCTCAACTCATGGCAAGAAATTCTTGCACAAGGAAAAAAGGCCAATGCAAAATCATTTTTCACCAAAGCAAAAGAAACAAATCTACGTAACTCTATCTTTGTAGACAATACTGCAAATCCCAATATTGCTAAGATCTATAAACATTACCTGGCAGAGAGCATGGCAGTTGTAACTTGTAATAAAATTGCATGTGCCGATGAATATTCAAATTATGAAGAATTGCAAGATCTCTCCAGAAAATTTAATGCTCCATTTTTATATGAAACCAATGTTGGAGCAGGATTACCAATAATTGATACACTTAACAATTTGATAGCTTCTGGAGATAATATTCACAAAATACAAGCTGTACTATCAGGTAGTCTTAATTTTGTGTTTAATAATTATACTGAAGAAGTTACTTTTCATGATATCGTAAAACAAGCTCAGCAACAAGGCTACACAGAACCAGATCCAAAGATCGATTTGAGTGGGGTTGATGTGGCTAGAAAAATATTGATCCTAGCCCGTGAAAGTGAAAAAGTTATGGAGCTAGAAAATATAGAGAACGAAGCATTTCTTCCTCAGGAAAGCTTAGAGGCCAAAAGTGTGGATGAATTCTTTAATTCACTAGCTCAAAATGAAGAACATTTTAAAAAAATCCTTGCAGAGGCTAATAAAAATGAATGTCGATTGAAGTATGTAGCACAATATGAAGCAGAAAATGCCAAAGTTGGATTGCAGCATATACCAGTCGGCCATCCATTTTATAATCTGGAAGGAAGTGATAATATTGTTCTTTTTTATACAGACAGATATCCTAAACAACCACTCATTGTTAAAGGAGCTGGGGCTGGAGCCGAAGTTACTGCTTCTGGTATTTTTGCTGATATCATAAGGATTGGTAAAAGCAAATAATTTGAAATAGTACAGTCGAAATATGACGTCTAAAATAATATATAAAACAGATGAAAAGTATTAAAATATTCGCACCCGCTACCGTTGCTAATCTATCTTGTGGATTTGACGTATTAGGATGTTGTCTGGATAATGTTGGTGATGAAATGGTAATTTCTATTACTTCAGAACCAGGTGTAAAAATAACAAAGATTGAAGGAGCTAACCTTCCGATGGAAACTCATAAAAATGTTGCTGGTGTTGCTGTTGAAGCTTTTCTTGAAGCATACGGAAAAGATGTAGGCGTAAATATTGAAATTTACAAAAAGATAAAAGCTGGTAGTGGAATTGGAAGTAGCGCAGCCAGTAGCTCTGGCGCCGTTTGGGCTGTAAATTATTTATTAGGCTCTCCATTTACCACGCACGAATTGGTAAAATTTGCTATGGAAGGTGAGAAATTGGCAAGTGGTAATGCACATGCAGATAATGTTGCTCCTGCCCTTCTTGGTGGATTTACTTTGGTACGCAGTTATGCCCCATTGGATATTATAAAACTACATTCTCCAAAAGACTTGGTAATGACAGTTATTCACCCACAAATCGAAGTAAAAACATCAGATTCCCGATCTGTAATCAAACATAAAGTAACGCTAAAAAAAGCAATTCACCAATGGGGAAATGTTGGTGGATTAGTAGCCGGGTTGTTTACAGAAGATTATGATTTAATCGGTAGAAGTTTAGATGATGTAATTATCGAACCTTTGCGATCTATCTTAATTCCAGAATTTAACAATGTTAAAAATGCTGCTATTGCAAAGGGTGCCTTGGGCTCAGGAATATCTGGTTCAGGGCCTTCAATTTTTGCGCTAAGCAAAGGTATAAAGATTGCAAACGACGTAGCAGATGCAATAAACGATATTTATAACAAAACAGGAATTGATTTTGATATACACATCTCAAAAATTAATAGCAAAGGAATTAAAATAATAGAAGAAACTGAATACAGAAAATAAAAAACAATGCAATACTATAGTTTAAATAATAATGCTCCTAAAGTATCTTTTTCTGAAGCTGTCATAAAAGGTTTAGCTCCAGATCGAGGATTATACTTTCCAGAAAATATAACACCACTCCCTAGTTCGTTTTTTGAAAACATAGAACATCTGGATAATATCGAAATTGCGTATCAAGCAATACAGCAATTTGTAGGAGATGAAATACCAGAACCAGAGTTACGAGATATTCTGGCAGATGTTTTAAGTTTTGATTTTCCTGTTATAGAAGTCGAAAATAATATAGGAACATTAGAGCTATTTCATGGTCCAACAATGGCTTTTAAAGATGTTGGAGCTCGTTTTATGGCACGATGTTTAGAGTATTTTAATAAAAACAACGAAAACCAGGTTACCGTTTTGGTTGCTACTTCTGGAGATACTGGTGGTGCAGTTGCAAATGGTTTTTTGGGAGTAAAAGGTGTAAATGTGGTTATTCTCTATCCAAGCGGGAAAGTAAGTGAAATACAAGAGAAACAACTAACTACACTTGGGCAAAATATAACGGCCCTAGAAATTGACGGGGTTTTTGATGACTGTCAGGAAATGGTAAAAACTGCTTTTCTGGATGCAAGCATTACTAATCACAAACAATTAACCTCAGCAAATTCAATTAATGTAGCTCGATGGCTTCCTCAATTATTTTATTTCTTATTTGCCTACAAACAAGTTAAACATAAGAAAAAAGATATTGTATTTTCTGTTCCAAGTGGTAATTTTGGTAATATTTGCGCAGGAATTGTTGCTCATAAATTAGGGCTTCCTGTTAAACAATTTGTAGCCTCGACCAATATAAATGATACTGTTGTTAGATATTTAGAGACTTCAGAATATCAACCAAAACCATCAAAAGCTACCATTTCAAATGCAATGGATGTTGGTAATCCTAGCAATTTTATTAGAATACAACAGCTTTTTAATCATAGTTTTACTGAGCTTAAGAATAATTTCTCTGCATATAGTTTTAATGATGATCAGACCAGAGAAGCGATGAAAATGATATATAATGAAACAGGATATATTTCTGACCCACATGGGGCTGTTGGATATTTAGGTCTTAAAGAACAAGAGCTAACTAATGATGAATATGGTATATTTCTAGAAACCGCGCACCCGGTTAAATTTTTAAATATTGTTGAAGATACTTTAGGTACGACTATAGAGATTCCTAATCAAATCCAACAAATAATGGATAAGAAAAAACACAGTATAAAGGTAAATAGTTATGAAAAATTAAAAGAGTGCTTACTTAAGTAAGCACTCTTTTCTAAAATATAGTCTTTATTTTTTCAATCTTTAGCTAGGGATTTCATTACCCCATGAACGATATCAGTTGTAGATGCCAGGTATTTAAAATTTACCGTTGTATACTTATCTTCACTTTTACGTACAAAAGGTGAGTTATCTGCATTTTTCAATTCTGCTGTAAGTGTTACAGTTTCGAAACCAAAATTGGCAAAAAATCTACTCTCTGGTGTAGCTACTTCTCTCTTATAAATAGGTACTGGAGATTCTATACGGTATAATGACTCTAAACTAAGACTAGATGCTAACATTTCTATTGCTCTATCTTCATCATTATCCCAACCCATATAATCAGATCGGTGCATAGAATGAATTTTATATTCTTCGTCTTTCAATTTTTTGGTGAACATTCTTGTACCCACCATATTACTTTTCCAATGATCAAAAAACACAACCATAAAATTTCTTTTACGCTCCTTTAGTTCTACCAATTTCATAGCAACATAATATGCAATTGCAACACCTGTAGCATTATGAACTGCACCAGGACTATTTTCAACTGTATCAAAATGTGCTGCTAATATGACATATTCATCACTACCATTGGTAGCAGGAATATCTGCATAAATATTTGCGCCATTAAATAAGTTTCCTTTTTTATCCTTTACATTATAACTATGCCTTTCAGGTTTAAGTCCTATATCTTTTAAGGAGTTATATAAAAAGTCAGCAGAAATCTTTCTCTCAGATTTGCTTGCTCTACTTTTTAATTTTTTCTTGCCTTTTATAGGTTCGTGGCCGGTAAGTTTGGCAACAATTCCTTTTTGGACATTAATAATCTCTGCTTCTTTTCGATCTTGTTCAGTCTGAGCTGGGGCCATCTGAATTACGAAAATAAATAATAGTAAAAATTCTCTATAATAATTCATTTTGTAGGTTTTGTATTCTTTTTTCCCTTTAACACAAATTTATTAAAAATTTGTAATTAAACAATTTTGTATTTTTATTGCTTAAAATAATACTTTAATATGTCTTTTGCAAAAATCATACCTTTTATTCTATTAACATCATTATTTATTCAATGTGGTACTGATACCAACACTAAAAATTTATTAAGTGCTCCAGAGAATTGGAAAGGCGAAGTTATTGAATTTCCATTAGAATTTGCCACTTCTTTACAATATTCAGGTATCGAATATGTACGTTTCGCGCCAGAATGGGGGGAAGAGAGCTCTTCTGACTATTTTTCATATGTGTTTTTATGGAATTTAAGTGAAGATCCACAGCTATCCGCCAAAAAACTTGAATCCGAAATAGAAACTTATTTTGATGGTTTAATGAGTTCAGTATCCAAAATGAATCCAGAACAAAATAATGAAATCTCTAAGTCTAAAGCTTTTTTTGAAAAAGTAAATGATTCTTTATATGTAGGAAAAATACTCACTTATGATGCTTTTACTACAAAAAAAGAAGTGAATCTAAATATTACGGTAAGTTATAGTATGTGTGAGCTGCAAAATAAACACCTTGTATTGTTTAATATATCTCCAAAACCCTACCAACATCAAATTTGGAAGAAACTAAAAAAGGTAACCGCTACTATCAATTGTAATTAACAAATCCTTTTCAATTCATCAAATTTACTTTACTGTTCTCGTTAATCTCGATCGCTCATTTTGTGTCCTAAGTATAGGTAATATATCAAAATAGTTTAAAGTATGGATTTTTAACTGGAGATGTAATGATTAACCACAGATGATAATGGCTAAGTTCTAATTAGAATATGTTTTATCTTTACTTTATAAAAACGGAGAAATGATACCAGAAGATTTTAGAGATTTTTTCATTAGTTCATCGGCTTTGGTTCAATCAGAAATTGTTTCCACATTATTGGAGATCTCTACTGAGGGTTCAGCCCTGATTGATAGCAATCAGAGTAAAGCCATAAGCTGTCCTCATTGTAAGTGCAATAAAATTAAGGCTAATGGTAAGCTCAAAGGAGTACAGCGCTATGTTTGTAATACTTGTCATAAAAACTTTAGTGAAACTACCGGTAAGTTCTGGTACAACCTCAAGAAGAAAGACAAAGTTAATCGTTATTTATTCTGTTTACTCTCTGGATATAGTATTCGCAAGAGTGCCAAAGAAACAGGGATTTCTATTCAGACTTCTTTTGATTGGAGGCACAAATTACTTGTCTCCTTTGGGAGCGTAAGTGTGGATGAATTCCAAGGAATCCTAGAGAGTGATGATCTTTTCTTTGCTTACTCTGAAAAAGGGAATCGAAATTTGGATCGTCCTGCTAGAAAACGTGGCGCAAAGGCAAGTAAAGCTGGTCTCAGTAATGAAAAAGTAGCTGTGATAGCCAGTTGTGACCGATCAGGGAACAAAGATTTCAAAGTAGCTACCAGAGGTCGCATTAGTAAAAGTGACTTGGAGACTATATTACAAGGGAAGTTGGCTAAAGTAGAAACCCTTTGTAGCGACAGTCACAGAAGCTATACTGCATTTGCAAAAGACAAGAAGGTAGCACACAAAAAATTTAATGCTTCGAAGGGTCAAAGAGCTGTTGACAAAATATATCACGTACAAAATGTGAATAATATGGATATGCGTCTAAGGAAATTTATGGAGCCCTTCAATGGAGTGGCAACAAAATACCTTCAGAATTATCTGAATTGGTTTTTAGTCTTAGAAAAAATAAAAAATTCAACCAGTAAAATGGCAACCGTAGCAGCTATAGCCTTTGCTTCCAATACTGCCTGGATGGAATTTAAAAACATAGTAGTAAATAATATGCTTTTTAGAACTTAGCCATGATAATTAAAAAAAAGTTACTAATAAAAATGAGCTCGACTAATGCTCAATATTAGGTCGAGCCCATTTATCAATAATAACTAACTCAAATCTCTATATTTTTTTGTAAAATTCTTTTTTAAATATAAAATCATTCGTGCACCTGTAGCATTCATAAATGTTACCATTAATTTTCTTGGTGCGAACCTATTGTCAGGTACTGACATCCTTAATTTCTATCATGTATACCGACATCTTCAGTGCAACTTCTATATAGTTAGTATCCTGGATTTTGTTGATTTGCAATATTTGGATTTACATTAATCTCATCTACAGGTATAGGCATAACTGTTCTGTTTTCTGGAGCTGAAATTACAATAGGATCTCCGTCTTGTAGAAATTTACTAAATGTCATTCCATATCTGGTAAGATCATATAACCTAAATCCTTCATAGGCTAATTCTTTTCTTCTTTCCAAAATAACCTTATCGATTAGTGCTTGTCCTATTTCTGTGGATGCTCCTACTGTTGGATCAGCTCTTTGTATGATAGCATCCAGAGCTTGCTGAGCGTCAATATTTTCATTTAATTGTGCATGCGCCTCGGCTTTGATTAAATATATCTCGGAAAGCCTCAATATTTGAATATTATCATCCTGAACGTTTGTTCTAGGGAACTTTTTAACCAAATTCACTCCATCATCTGTAGGGTATAATTCTCTCCTAATATCAGTCATACTTAAAGTATTAACAAAATCATCAGTAGCAAAAGCATCTTTATAAGTAAGATAAAAATAACCTATAGAGTTTGTTCCAGAATTATCGGTTTCATTATTTACCAATGTAAATAATGTCTCACTATTATCATCTAAAGCCCAACTTGCAATATACTCCTGATTCTCTAATAGTTTATTTCCACTATTATCAATTACATCGGTAGCCATATCTCTTGCTTTTCCCCAATCTTCCATATGCAAATACACTCGGGCAAGTAATGCTTTTGCTGCATAAACATCCATTCTAGAAGGAGATGATTTTGTTTCCATTAAATCTATAGCCTTTACTAAATCATTTTCAATTTGAGCATAGACTGTTGCTGTAGTACTTCTTCCTGGTTCTTGAATAGTACCTCCATCCCCTAAAGTTTCAAAATCAGGAATAGGTACTCCAAAATGAGAAGCATCAGGTGTAAAATTATAAGGTTGCGCAAATAATAATTGAAGATTGTGAAATGCCAATGCTCTTAAAGCATACATTTCACCTATATATTGTTTGGCATCTTCCTGCTCTGACTCAGGAAAGGATAACAACTCTGCCTTTTTTATAATTATTGAAGTGGAAGCTATAATACGTGTAAGATCTTCCCAAGCAGGGGTTATGAATCTATTATTAGAGTTTACTGTATATAAATCAAAATCCAAATATCTCCCTGTATTATCAAATGCATCTATGAATGCATTGTCAGACAAAATTTCGGGAAGCAACATCACGGTACGGTTATACACATCTGTATCTGCAAATAAGCTATAGGAACCATTTGCTGCTAAATTTAAAGAATTAAGATCTATAATGGCATTAGAAACCTCTACATTATCAGAAAATTCTTGCTCCAATGTGTCCTCACAAGCACTTAACATCAAAACTAATGCTACAAGGGTATATATTATATTATTTTTCATGATGCTATAAATTAAAATGTTAAATCTAAACCTAAGAACAGTGCTCTCGAAATCGGAATCTCCTGGTTTAACCTTCCATCTGATCCTGACTCAGGGTCTCTCTCCAACCGATCATCTTTTATATAGGTGTACAAATTGTTTCCTTTGATATAAATTCTGGCAGAAGAAAGTCCAATTGACTCAATACTCTTAAGAGGTAATTTGTATGCAAGAGTCACATCTCGTAATCGTATAAATGATCCATCATATATAAATCTGCTTGATGACTTTGATGATTGTCCAGTTTGCCTATTACCATATACGAAAGCTGGTACATCTGTAACATCTCCCGGTTGCTGCCATCTTCTTTCATATGTACCTCGAGTTACATTACCTGTACTAGAGAGTCTACGAGATCCATCACTAAGTGTAAATCTATTCCAGGTATCATACACTAAACCTCCCCAAGCACTATACAACTGAAAATCTAACGAGATTCCTTTATATGAAAATGTATTTCTTAGTCCTGCATAAAAATCAGGAGTAGCATTCCCTATAATTACCTGATCTGCATCACCATAATTATTAGTAGTAGCATCTGATTCATCATTAATAAACCATAAAGCTTCTCCATTTTCAGGATCTACACCTGCATATCGAACCAAATAAAATGTTTCAAAATCTTCTCCTACTGCTGTAATACGAGTACCATCTATAATTGGTTCTCCACCATCAGACAGTTTTGTGACTTTATTTTTATTTGTAGTATAATTAAAACTGGTCGTCCAACTAAAACCATTATTACTGCTCACAATATTACGTGTAGTGATATCAAACTCTATTCCTGTATTTTCCATTGCACCAATATTTTGTACAATATCTACGTCTCCATTTGTAGATGAAATAGGTCTTGCTCTAATAAGGTCTGTAGTTTCTCTTTTATACCAATCAAAACTCCCTTGTATTCTATTGTTAAAAAACGAATAATCAATACCAATATTCAGAGGTTTGTTAACCTCCCATTTTAAATTAGGGTTTCCTAAATCTGAAAAGAACAATCCTGGACTACCATCATAATCATTAATAGAAAAAAGATCAAATACTGCATAAGGATTATCATCTACACTATTAGAGTTTTCATTACCAGCAATAGGGTCGTTTCCATTCTCTCCATAACTTGCTCTTAATTTAAAGTCATTTATAAAACTTAATGAACTCATAAACTCTTCGTTGGCAATATTCCAACCAATACCAACAGACCAGAAAACACCAAACTGGTTATCATCCTTAAATGTAGAACTACCATCACGTCTAAGCGACCCACTAATCAAATATTTCTCATTATAAGAATATTCTGCGTTAAGGAATATAGAATTTAATCCACTTTGTCTTCTGTTTGTAGAAGCTTCTGTAGGTAAACTACCTGCATTTAAGTCTACAAAACCATCGGGTATGTTTTCTACCTGTATATCTGTAAATTTATTTCTAGTTTTTTGTAATTCATACCCTCCAAAAGCTGACATGTTATGATTTCTCCAACTCATATTATATCTCAACATATTTCTAAATAGCCAAGTGAATAAAAAATCAGAGTCCTGATTTCCTCTTCCTGTTGGTCTGCCATCTCCAAAACCAGCAGGTAGTCGTATATAATCATCTCTAAATCCTTGATTCATATTAATTGATGATTCAAACGAAAGTCCATCCAATATTTCATAAGATAGGTCAGCCCCGGCTAAAATTCTATGTGTAATATTTCTTCTTGTTTCTGTTTCAGCTTGAGCTACTGGGTTATGAGTACTGTTGAATCTAAAATTATAAGTTCCGTCTTCATTATAAGGAGAAATATCAGGACGTATTCGATATATGGATCTTACAGGATTTGCAAAAGATCCTCCATCTCGTCTTTCATCAAAAATATTCTTGTTGTAAGATATATTGGCGCTAATTTGAATTTTGTTATTTATTTTTTGGTCTAATTTGATTCTTGAGTTCATTCTTTCAAATTGAGAACCAACAATAACTCCTTCTTGATTAAAGTATCCTCCAGATATATAATACTTTGTGTTTTCGTTCCCTCCTCTTAATGATAGATCATGTTGTTGGTAAAAACCATCTTGAGTTAACAAATCAAACCAATCAGTATTCACATCTGAATTAAACCCTCTATCCGTTATATAAGCCAAAGCTTCATTATCATTATCTCTGATTCCTGCATTTTGTACTCCTTCTACCAATAACTCTTGTAATTCTGAGGTATTAAGAGGTCTAAAGCGATCTGCAACTGTTGGAGAAGATAATCCTGCTTGTGCACTATATGAAATAATCATTTTACCCTGTTCTCCTGATTTTGTCTGTATCACAATGACACCATTAGCTCCTCTAGTTCCATAAATAGAAGTAGCAGCAGCATCTTTTAAAACAGAAATTGTTTTAATGTCTCCTGGATTAAGAGAAGTAATTATAGAAGCATCTCTTGTCTGTATACCGTCAATGACGTATAGTGGAAATGAAGCAGTGAAAGATCCAACACCTCTTATTCTTACATTTGGTGTAGATCCAGGTTGACCACTATCAGAAGTTACTAATACTCCAGGAACGTTACCTTGAATACTTTCTTGTATCGCTGCTCTAGGTGTAGCATTAACAGCTTCTAACTTTACATTTATTGCTGAACCTGTAAGCCTAGATTTTCGCTGAACCGCATACCCTGTTACAACCACTTCCTCGAGATTACTAACATCTTCTTTTAGTGTTACATCAATGGTGTTTTTATTCACTATAACTTCTAGTGTTTCGAAACCTACGTAAGAAAAAACCAGAGGATCTCCTTGATTTGCTTCTAATTTATAATTTCCATCAAAATCTGTTAATGTACCTTTATTTGTACCTTTAATAACTACATTCACTCCTGGTAAAGGGTAACCTTCATTACTTTTCACATTACCGCTTACAAAGTTTTGCTGTGGTTTTGTTATATCACTAATGGTACTTTTCTTAGCTTTCTCTAATGATTTTTCTTCGATATAATCTAATAGATTTTTAAGTGCTAAATCTGATGTTTTTACATTTCTTGGAAATAAAACTATTTGATTCTTATAAATCTTAAAATTTATATTAGTATCATCAAATAGTCCATATAGTACTTTTTTTACTCGTTCATTAGTTGCTGTAAGAGATACTTTTCTTGAAATATCAACCAAATTGTTGTTATAAAAGAAGCGAAACTCACTTTTTTGTTCAATCTCTTCAATAGCCATCTGCAACGTAACTTCCTCCAATGAAATGGATATATTTTGAGAATATGTATTGAATGAAAATAGTTTTGAAATGGTAATACAAATAAGTAAAGAATAAATTTTCATAATTCTTATAAGATGTTTTCTGGATAAGAAAACTCCGGAAAGGTTTTTTTTCATAATTTTGTGTGATTTTAATTATTCTAATTCTGAGTCTAATTAAATGATTAATAGAGGAGGATGTTACAGCATCCTCTTCTCTATTTATTATTCTGAATTAAGCATGACTTTGTTGTTTACGTATTTATAATTAATAGGTGAAGAGATTTTAAGTAACTCTAAAACTTCTTTTAGGGTAAGGTTATCAAACTCTCCTGTATACTTATATTGGAGAAGTGAATCAGATTTTATCACAAACTCTACATTATATTTTCTGTTTAGATCTAAAACAACTTGTTTTAATGGAGTTTTATCAAAAATTAATTTACCTTCCTGCCAAGCAACTATGCTTTTAGAATCAACTCTATCCACTTTGATATTACTTTTTTCTTTATCAAAAACTGCCCTTTGGGACGGTTCTAAAACGATAGGCTTTTCTTTTTGTTGTTGAAAAACTTCAACTTTACCTGTTACTAATGTAGTTTCAATTTTTTCATCTTTCGGATAAGACTTCACATTAAATGATGTTCCTAAAACCTTTATATTGATATGATCTGTAGTTACAATAAAAGGCTTGGTAACATCTCTCTTTATATCAAAAAACGCCTCCCCTATTAAAGTAACTTTTCTAACACTATCTGTAAATGTATTGGGATAAGTAAGACTACTATTTGCATTTAATACAATAGTAGAGCCATCTGGTAAAACTACTGTTTTGTATCCACCATGACCCGTAGTTACATTTTTAGTACTAGAGTCAAAAATTTCTGTTACATCAACAATCGAATTATCATAAGACGATGATGTGAACATATACCACATCATAAAAGGCACTACTACTGATGCTGCAATAGCCGCCGTATAGTAATATTTTCTTTTTTTAGATTTCTTTGAAGCAAAACGTTGATATTGTGTCTTGACATCCATATTACTGAACGAATCCAAAGTAGAAGCAATATATTCTGCCTTGAGTAAACTGAACCTTTTTTGGTGCTCACTATCTTTCTTAATCCATTCAATTACTAATTTCTTTTCATCTGGACTAGCATCTCCCTTTATATACTTTATAAGGTCTTTTTCTTGCATTAATTACAGTCTTATATTTATACAGACGTACAAATATGTATTTCCCCCCAATAATTTATGGTTTTTTTTAAAAAAAAGATAAAAATTCACGTAGATGTAGCCTCATATGCTTTATAGCCTTAGACATATGATTTTCTACAGTTTTAATAGAAATATCTAATTCGTCAGATATTTCTCTATTCTTTAAACCTTCAATTCGGCTTTTTACAAAAACTTTTTTACATTTTTTAGGAAGTAATTCAATACCTGTCTGTATTTGTTGTTCTAATTCTTTTTCTAGTATTGAAGAAGCATCTTTATCAGCAAGTGCCTTATGATTTATAAATGCTTCAAGTTGTACTATATTATTTGCTTTACTAAGCTTATATTTTTTGGATCGTAGATAGTCTAGGCAGGAATTTTTAGTACTTTTAAACAGGTATCCATTGATATTTGTGGCAATATTTTTTCTGTTTTTCCAAGTCTTCACAAATACATCTTGTACTATCTCTTCTGCTTCTTCTTTATTAGAAACATAGCTTTGAGCTACGTATAATAACTTACCATAATAAAGTTCAAAAAGAATCTTGAAGGCTTCTTCATTTCCTTCATTTATATTCTTAATAAAAAAACTTTGTGTTATTTGTGATTCCTTTTTCACCTGTACAATAATTCATGATAAAGGTAAATATTTTTTTTTAACGATACTACAACAAATAATTAACATTAAAAATTTCATTTTAATAAAACTAACCGGATTCCTTTGTTACATACGCATACATGCAGGGTTTTCATTGATTTTTTATTTTGTCATCATCGTTTCAAAAATAAGTATCGAAAGAATGTTTTTACCTCATTAATTTCTATCTTCAATTCTATATACAAATTTTAGTCCGCTCCAATTATTATCTATTGCCGCTACTTTAACATCAATTAATCCTATGCTAATTAGATAATTTTTTATGGGATCTCTTTTAAGATCTGTAGGAATGGTAGAACTTCCCTTAGGCCAGCTAATCCATAACATCCCTTTCTTCTTTAAAGCAGTTTTATAAATTACTGCTACTTCCTGTAATTCTTTAAAAGTCGTGCAAAAAATATGAATAAAATCTACAGTTTCATTTTTAGCCTGCTTTATCTCTTTAATTCCTTTCGGTAAATCTGAAAAGAGACTATAATAATAGTTTGGCTGCTTATATGGCATTAATACATTATTGTCTTTAATTCCTAATTTTTTGGCTAGAGGTGTGCCTGAATATCCTGTTAACATGAAAAGTGGTTTTACAATAAATTAATAACGCTTCTCAAAATTACTAAACGCGATGAATTAGAAGCTCTCTTAGAATTATTTTGTACCTTTTATCTATTTGTTACGCCTTCTATAAGTTTTAATCATCAATATGATGTGAAACTGATAACTTATTAGGATTATACCAAAAAAGCATTGGATACCTACACAAAGTTTTTTACATTCGGCGTCAATTTTATAACACTAAATCATCCTATTATGCAAAATACTGCTTTAACAGAAATTCATACTGCTTTGGGAGCTAAAATGGTTCCTTTTGCTGGTTATAATATGCCTGTATCTTACGAAGGTGTAAATATAGAACACGAAACAGTACGTAAAGGTGTTGGGGTTTTTGATGTATCCCATATGGGAGAGTTTCTTATTACAGGCCCTAATGCATTAGATCTTATCCAAAAAGTAACTTCTAATGATGCTTCTAAGTTAGTAGATGGAAAAGCACAATATAGTTATTTGCCAAATGATAAAGGAGGAGTTGTTGATGATCTAATTGTATATAGAATTGCTGATCAGAAGTATCTTATGGTTGTCAATGCATCTAATATCAAAAAAGATTGGGATTGGATAAGCGGTCATAATACAATGAATGCTGATATGCGCGATCTGTCTGATGAATATTCTTTATTAGCTATCCAAGGACCAAAAGCAGCTGCAGCCATGCAATCTTTAACTTCTGTTGATCTTGAAGCCATGAAATTTTATACTTTTGAAGTATCTGATTTTGCGGGTATTGAACATGTTATTATTTCTGCCACAGGATATACTGGTAGTGGTGGTTTTGAAATCTACTGCAAAAATTCTGAAGTAGAACAAATCTGGAGTAAAGTATTAGAAGCTGGAGCGGATTATGGTATTAAGCCCATTGGTCTAGCTGCCAGAGATACATTGAGATTAGAAATGGGATACTGCCTTTATGGTAATGACATCAATGATACGACCTCTCCTATTGAAGCTGGATTAGGGTGGGTTACTAAATTCTCAAAAGATTTTATTAATGCAGATGCCTTAGCCAAAGAAAAAGAACATGGTGCAGAGCGAAAGCTAATTGGTTTTGAGTTAGATGAACGTGGTATTCCTCGTCATGATTATGATATTGTAGACGGAAACGGAAACACTATTGGGATAGTAACTTCTGGTACAATGTCGCCTTCTTTAGGAAAAGGAATCGGTCTTGGCTATGTTCCATCGGTTTTTGCAAAACCGGGAAGCAAAATAAATATTCAGGTACGTAAAAATGCAATTCCTGCAACAGTAGTAAAATTACCTTTCTATAAAGGATAGTTTTACAATAAAAATAGTATAGTTAAGTTTCAAAGTTACAGTAGTAATATTTGGAACTTAATTTTTTTTACACAATTAGCATTGAAAAGAATTTTAATCATAGGAGCCAGTGGTTTTATAGGAAATGCACTATATAAAGAGCTTAATTCTTATTTTGATACCTATGGCACATACCGTACAGATAATACCTTTTTTGAAAAAAATCAAAAATTCTTTCAATATGATATGGAATTGGAAGATATTTCTATTTTATTGGATAATCTTAAACCTACTGTTATAATTACTGCTCTTAGAGGCAACTTTAATTCACAATTAGATGCGCATCAACGTATCATACAATGGATTCAGAAACATAAATGCCGACTTATTTTTATCTCTAGTGCTAACGTATTTGATTCTTTTAGTAACTACCCATCATACGAATATGACAAAACGCTTAGCGATAGTGTTTTTGGAAGGTTCAAAATAAAAATTGAAAATGCACTAATGCGATTGCCTGCTCATAAATATGTTATTGCTCGTGTACCTATGGTTTTTGGCTCTACTACTCCCAGAGTACAAGAGCTTAAAACTCTTCATGACCTTAAAGCTCCTATAGAGGTTTTTCCTAATGTAATTATTAATGCAACTTCTATATCCAAATTAACATTGCAGATACATTATATTATTAATCGCAATAAGAAAGGCATCTTTCACCTTGGGAGTACCGATCTTATTTATCATCTTGATCTAATTAAAGAAATTTGTGATGCTCTTCAGTTAGAAGATCCGGTTTTCAAGCAAGTTTATGACTCAAATAATGATCGCTATCTTGCTGTTTTACCAAAAGACAATAAGCTTCCTAGAAGTCTTCAGATTACTACTCAACAAGTAATTGATTCTGTAACCGTGAAATGATTCTTAATATATTTATAATTGATTATTAATGATGCATATTACCATTATCTTTGTAATATGATTGAAGAAGGGAAAAAGGTTATATTATTTGATGGTGTTTGTAATTTATGCAACACTACGGTCTTATTTATTATTAAACGAGACAAGAATGACCTATTTCGTTATGCACCATTACAAAGTAAAATTGGTAAAAGGTTAATTGAAGAGAGAAATATTGATCCTTCAAAATTGGATTCTATACTACTAATTGATCCTAATATTGCTTACTATTATAAATCAACAGCTGCTCTACATATTGCAAAACAGTTGTCTGGTATATATCCCATGCTCTCGGTTTTTCTTATTTTACCAAGGTTCTTCAGAGATTGGATTTATGATATTATTGCCAAAAACAGGTATAAGTGGTTTGGCAAAAAAGAAAGTTGTATGATTCCAACTCCAGAACTCAATGCGCTTTTTATTGATCAATTGTAATTGAATCATGTATTGCCTTTCATTTAGTATCCTTGATAGTCGAAGGATTATTTGCTTGGTAATCTACTGCACGTTCTGTTTCATGTTTTTTTCTTAATTCATTTGATTGAGCATCTAGCTTATTAATGTTATCAATATGTACAATACTAAGACATATTACAGCAAAAGTAATAAGCACTATGGGTAGTAAAAGCCGTTTCATTTTTATAAGTGTTTATGTGATACTTCAAATGTATAGATAAGAACAATACGGCGTAAGGGGATTATAACTAAGAATGCATAGGGGGTTTTTCCCCTACTAAAATTACAGACAAACAACTTCAAAAAGAAACGTTACCTAAATCAAAAGGGCAATTCACTCAATACTGGTTTTTATAAAAAAAATAGCACTATACATTCGCTTTGTAATTAAAACCATACTACTATGAGAGTCTATACAATATTATTTTTGTTTTTTTCATTTATAATAGCACCCGGTGCTGAAAAAAAAACCGAAACTACAATAGAAGAGGTAATTGTGTATCTTGAAGGAGCACAAATAAAACGAACAGCCTCTGTTAACCTGACTCCAGGTGCTAATGAAATTACATTACCCAATTTGTCTCCTAATATCGATGAAAACAGTATTCAAGTCTCTGGATTAAAAAATACGTCCATTCTTGCCATAAATTTTGTAATTAATTATCTAGATAAGAAAAAAGATTCTGAAGAATTAGCTTCTTTAAGAAAACAATTAAAATCAATATTACAGCAAAAAAATAATTTCAACAATAGTATATCAGGTTTTCAACAAGAACAAAAACTCCTAAATAACAATCAACGTATTGGAAGTGACACCTCTCCTATTTCTTTAGAGAAAGTAAAAGAAATTTCTACTTATTATCGAGAAAGGTCAACAGCAATAGAAAACGAAATATACACACTCACTCAAAAAGTAGATGACCTAAATAATCAAATTCAAGATCATAAAAATGAGATCAATAAACTTGAAGATCATACCAAAGAACAGCGAGGCGAGATCAAATTGAAACTAGACGCACCTACTGCCTCTAATTTGATCTTAGAAATACGATATAATGTTGCTAATGCTGGATGGTTCCCTCTATATGATATTAAATCAAATAGCACAGAATCACCACTTAACATAACTTATAAAGCGAATGTATATCAACAAACAGGTACGGATTGGAAAAATGCTAATATCATTCTATCTACGGGAGATCCTAATACTAATAATCTAAAACCAGATCTAAACCCAAAATATTTAAATTTCACATATCGAGGATATAGAAAAAGTAATACAGTTAATAAATATTCTTACAAATACAATCCAACTATAAGAAGAGTATCTGGAATCATAACAGATGAACAAGGGCTACCTCTTCCTGGAGTTAATGTCATAGAAAAAGGAACAACTAATGGTGCACAAACAGATTTTGATGGTAGATACACCATTAATATCCAAGGTGGTCGAGAACTTTCTTTTTCGTATCTCGGTTTTACCAATAAAATGATTCCTATCTATTCATCATCAATAAATATAGCTCTAGAAGTAGATTCTCATGAATTAGAAGAAGTAGTTGTAACTTCTAAATTACGAGGAAAAGTTAGTGGTCTTTCTTCTACCGGAAGAAAAGAAGAAAAAAAAGAGTACAACCAAATCGTCGAAACC
This sequence comes from Aquimarina sp. MAR_2010_214, assembly GCF_002846555.1. Taxonomy (NCBI): domain Bacteria; kingdom Pseudomonadati; phylum Bacteroidota; class Flavobacteriia; order Flavobacteriales; family Flavobacteriaceae; genus Aquimarina; species Aquimarina sp. MAR_2010_214. The sequence continues at coordinate 3,710,746 of NZ_PJMS01000001.1, read as the reverse complement.
AAAGAATCAGGAATAACCACTACCCGATTTAAAATCAAAAAAAAGCATACCATTAATTCTAATGCCGATATTACTGTAATTGCTATTGATAAATTTGACATGAAAGCTGATTATCAATACTATATCGCACCAGAACTGAATGAAAATGTGTTTCTTACTGCTAAATTAGGAAACTGGGAACAATTTAACCTCTTAGCAGGAGAAGCGAATATCTATTTTGAAGGTAGTTTTGCTGGTAAAACAAATATTGATCCTTTGGCCACCACAGATAGTTTGACTATTTCTTTAGGTGTTGACCCAAATATTGTTGTAAAAAGAGAACGATTAGACAATATTAAAAGTAAATCCTTTACAGGTAGCAATAGAATTATAAATCGTGGATACAAAATAAGTATCAAGAATAATAAACAAAATAAAATCCTTATTACTCTAGAAGATCGCATACCTGTTTCACAGAATAAAGAAATCAAACTGGGTAATATAAATTCTGGTAGTGCCAAATATGATCCCAAAACTGGTATTATGAATTGGAAACTAGATATTTCTCCCAACCAAAAGGCAGAAAAACAATTTTCTTATCAGGTTAAGTATCCAAAAAACAAGCAGATCAACCTTTAACGTTGAAATGTATACCGAAAACCATCTTTAAACTGCTCGTCAACGACAAATTCATTAGTAGTAATTTCAAAATTACCTAAGTTTCTGTCGTTGACGATCAGTTCCTTATTACCATTAATCGTAACAATTGAAAAAGTATAATTTCCGCTTGGAAATAAATCCTCGGTAGACGCACTAGTTGGATTATTATTAGTTACTTCTACTCTTTTTTTAGTGTCATCAAAATTCCAGACTATAGTTCCCTTTTTAAAATCCTGATTGATACCTGCAAACCCTCCTGTAACGTTTACTAAATTCCACACCCCTGCTAAACCAGATGGATCAGGAATAGGATCACCCGGGTTACCATCATCATCTCCACTACAACCTATCATTGCAAATAAGAACACTATATAAATAAAATGTTTCATCTCAACTGTTTTTGGTTACTATCTATATAACAGTAGATGAATTACATTTAGTATTCGTTGCGTTAACAAATGTTAAATATCAAAATATGCAACCATATCACTTTATAAGAATCTAACTAAATCAAAGTTTCTGCAATATGTTCTATTTCGTCCAAAAGAGCTACCAGATCATCTTTCTGGGTTAATGGGTTCATAATTGTAGTTCTTAAATAACGATGTTCTCCTATCGTTGTTTGAACAATATAAAATTTACCTGATTTCACTAACCGTTGACGAATAGCATTATTAAGAGTATTAAGATCTTTACTATCTGTTTTGAGATATCTAAAATTAATAATATTAGCTTCTGGTTCTAGAGCTAACTCAAAAGAAGATCGCTCTTTGATCATTTTTGCAAAAATCGAACCCATATCGTAAAGTTTATCAATATTTTTTTCGAATATTTCTTCTCCATACGTTTTAAGGATTGTATACACCTTAATAGACATCATCAGTTTTGTACATTCAAAAGTTCGTTTCCCCGAATTGTACCATTCTCTGGTATGTTGAGAATCCCAAAGGTATTGGGCTTTCTGAGCAAATGTTTGATATGCATTTTCTCCTTTCTTAAAAATTAACGCTGTGTTTAAAGCAGGAGTCATTAGCATTTTATGAAAATCTATAACCACAGAATCGGCACGAGATATTCCACTGGCTAAATGTTGATACTTATTTGAGAATACCACTCCACCACCATGTGCTCCATCAATATGAAACCACAAATTATTCTCCTCTGCAAAATCAGCTAGCATTTCCAAATCATCATAAGATCCTGTAGCAGTAGAACAGGCACAACCAATAAGTGCAATCACATGAAACCCTTCAGATTTAGCTTTATCCAGGCACTTATTTAATACACCGGTATCTATTTTAAAATCTTTATCTACAGGTACTTTGATAATTCCATTACTTCCCAAACCTAAAATTCTGGCTGCTCTATCAATACAATAATGTGCTTCTTCAGAAACCATTACCGCTAATTTTTCCTGATGTCCTTGTTCCCAGATTGCAGATTGTGCTTTGGCTTTACGTGCAGCCAATAATGCAGTAAGATTGGCCAAAGTACCTCCAGAAGTAAGAAAACCTGAAGTTTCTTTGGTATACCCAATTTTTTCAGCAACAAAATCAGTAACAATTTTTTCTATTGCATTGGATGCCATTCCCATCTCATATACTCCGGTACCATTACTTAGCAAATCAGACATTAATCCCGCTAAAGTCGAAACCAATGCAGGAACTGCAATCTGGTGACCAATATACCTAGGATGATGTACTTGAATAGAATGCTCTAAAATGTTCTTAAACACATCTAATGTTCCAGAATCTGAAATAAAGTCCTGTTTCCAATAAGCTAACTCTTCATCTGGCTCACGAAACGGAAGTACAGGATGTTCTCGATCAGTCTGAACCTTCTCCAAGTGATCAGCAAGTAAATCGATAACCTGATGTCCCATTTTTCTAAATTCGGACGGGTCATATGCTTTTTCTAATATATCTGTTTTTGGTATTATATTCTGCATGTTGTGTATTAGAATTAAATCTTTTAATATTATTTATATAAAAAATTGATCATCAAAAAAGCTAGCCTGTAAAACCAGTAATTATAGCTTTTAAATATGCTAAAATATTTATCAGAAAGGCAGGCTAACTTAATTTTGATCAAGAATTCTCCAATATGCGCGCAATGGATAAAACAAACATTTATACATTTCAAAATTAGCGATCCATATTAATAATAAAAAATACTTAATTTTGATAGACTAATAAAAAAAAATGATTAATGAACATTCAGCAATTAAAAAGTGTAGTCGTTTTATCTGAAAAATTAAACTTTACCAGGGCTGCAGAAGAATTGAATATTGTTCAACCTGCTTTAAGCAGACAAATTAAACAGCTAGAAGATCAAATTGGAGCTGTTTTATTTAAAAGAGATAAACGTAACGTAAAACTTACTCCAGCGGGTCAGCATTTTATAAAAGAAGTAAAAAAGCTACTTATTCAACTAGAAAGAATCAAAAAACAAACGGCTAATATTCATCACGGTCATGCAGGAGAGATTAGCATAGGTTTTACACATTCTATAATGCAAACAATTCTTCCTGAAATTTTAAAAACGATGAATCGTCAGATTCCCGGCATAAAAGCTGTTTTAAAAGAAATGAATAATCGTGATCAATATCTGGCATTACAACAAAATGAATTAGATATAGGTTTTGCTACAAATCCCTTGGTTCCACTTAACTTAAAAAGCAAAGTACTTCATATTGACAATTTTGTAATACTATTACCTGAAGATCATGCTGTTGATAGACATAACTATACCGATTTTTCGATATTTTCAAATGAAGAATTTATATTTCCTTCTGTGGCAGATGGGCCAAACTATGTCCGTATTCTTGAATCTATATGTATTGATGCTGGTTTTACTCCCAAAATTATTCACGAAACCGATTCTGCCAGTACGGGTTTCAGGTTAGTTGAAGCTGGATTAGGAATCTCTTTTGAACCTGTATCTTCATTACATGGACATGAGTTTCCAATAAAAATAATTGAATTAAAAAATATAAAACAGAAAGCGCAATTAACTATGATGTGGAATCCTGAACGAGAAATAGAATATCCATTATTATTTGAATTGCTTAAAAATTGGTCGGTTAGTTAAACACAATCTACTTATCCCTGATAATCGTCATCCCATTCTTTTACATTGGGTTCACCCAATTTCCCAACTGATTTTGCTACGATCATAGATACAGTTGCATCTCCAGTAACATTAACTGTTGTTCTTAGCATATCTAATGGTCTGTCTACTGCAAAGATTAGTGCTAAACCTATTGGTAACTTATCCGACGGGAAACCAATTGCTTCTAATACAATAACCAGCATTACCATTCCTGCTCCGGGAACAGCTGCCGATCCTATTGAAGCCAATAAGGCAGTTAATACAATAGTAATCTGATTACCAAACGTTAATCCTTCTGGCCAAAGCACTTGCATAATAAATACCGAAGCTACTGCTTGATACAAACTGGTTCCATCCATATTGATAGTTGCTCCAACTGGTAATACAAAACTAGACACTTCTTTATCTACACCAATATGCTCTTCTACTCTTTCCATAGTTACAGGAAGTGTAGCTGCGCTAGAACTAGTTGAAAACGCTAATAACTGCGCCGGGCTGATTTCTTTTAGAAACCATAATGGGGATTTCTTAGTAATAACAGCGACGAGTATACAATAGAATACAATCATTAAAGCTAATCCAAATATCACAACACCAGCATATTTTAATAATGCCAACAATATATCAGGATCATCAGAAGTAACGACTACATTGGCTAATAATGCAAAAACGGCATATGGTGCAGTAAGCATAATTAAATCAACCATCTTTAACACTACATCATTTAGACTATCAAAGAATTTCTTAAGTGGTTCTGATTGTGCAGGTTTTATCAATAACATACTAATACCAAGGATAATAGAAAAGAAAATTACCTGAAGCATCATTTTATTATTACTCATTGCTTTAAAAGCATTCTGAGGTACCATATCTACTATAAACTGTAATGGTCCACTTTCTTTTTGTTTACTTGCTTCTGCTATACGTTCAGATATTTTAGCATTACCAGCATATTCTGTAGTGAGTTTTTCTATAGTTTCGGGAGTAATCCCATTTCCTGGTTTAAAAACATTAACCATCAACAAACCAATGGTTATTGCAATTACTGTAGTTAAAACATAAATTACAATAGTTCTTCCTCCTATCAATTTAAATTTTGAAATATCTTTTAGATCAGAGATTCCTTTGATTAAAGAAGCTAAAATTAACGGAACTGCAATTAGTTTCAATAAATTCACAAAGATGGTACCAAAAGGAGCAATCCAATCTCCTGTAAATCCCTTTCCCCATGAAAGTGTTGTCATCAAAAATCCGAATAAGATACCAAGTATCATTCCGATCATAATTTTCCAATGCAGTGCTAGTTTTTTCATGTGAAGAATTTAATTTTTTAAGCCAAACAGCGCCCAATATATAAATTTAAAATAATAAAAAGGGATAGAAATTGCGAAATACGAAATAAAAGGTTTGTTTTTTTTAATATATCAACTGTTTTACAGACAAGTAATTATTAATTTACTGCCTCATATCAAAACTAAACCACTTAACTGGTTATCAATTTATTTCTTAATAGTTCTATTCATTAACCAATAATCAACAAGTACCAAAGCAGCCATTGCTTCTACGATAGGCACTGCTCTGGGCACTACACAAGGATCATGTCGACCTTTTCCTTGCATAGTAACGATATTACCTTCTTTATCTATAGTCTCCTGATCCTGCATAATTGTAGCTACTGGTTTAAAGGCTACATTAAAATAGATATCCATTCCATTAGAAATCCCTCCTTGTATACCACCTGATAGATTAGTTTGTGTAGTACCATCAGCATTAAAAAGATCATTATGCTGACTTCCTTTTAGCTCTGATCCGGCAAAACCACTTCCATATTCAAATCCTTTAACAGCATTGATTGACAACATCGCTTTTCCTAATTCGGCATGTAGCTTATCAAAGGCAGGTTCTCCTAATCCCACAGGTGCACCAGAAATAACGCAACTTACAATTCCGCCAACGGTATCTCCTTCTTTTCTAATTTGTTTAATGTAGTGTTCCATTTCCGAAGCCAACTTAGGATCTGGGCATCGTACAATATTACTTTCGGTTAATGATAAATCAAGCTCAGTATGACTTTTTTCTAATTTAATAGTACCAACACCACTTACATAAGCGTTAAATTTTATATCAGACAATACCTGTTTAGCGATTGCTCCTGCTACTACCCTACTTGCGGTTTCACGAGCAGAAGAACGTCCTCCTCCTCTATAATCCCTAACACCATATTTTTGATCATAAGTATAATCTGCATGAGACGGGCGATAGGAATCTTTGATATGAGAATAATCTTTAGATTTTTGATTTGCATTTTTGATCGCAAAACCAATAGGAGTACCTGTTGTAACACCTTCAAAAATACCAGAATAAAACTCCACACTATCGGGCTCTTTACGCTGTGTAACAATAGCTGACTGACCAGGTTTACGACGATCAAGCTCTTGTTGAATAGCTTCTAAATCAAGTGTTACACCAGCTGGGCAGCCATCAATGACTCCACCAATCGCTACTCCGTGTGATTCTCCAAAAGTAGTTACCTTAAATAGATTACCAAATGTATTTCCTGCCATACCTACAATTTTTAGCAAATGTAATTTTTAATCTTTAAAAACAAGGTAGTAATATGATAGAAAAAAATGGATTTAGATTCAATGTCATTAAGCTAGGGGAAATTACAACCTTTTACAAAATAAAATCACACTACCCCTCCTGAAAACAGGGGGGCATTTTTCATAGAAAACAGGGTTTCTTAAGAATACCACACCAACTAATTTTGTGTTATAAAAACCTATACTTATGATTACTATATATTGGAACAACACTAGACAAAGAAACTTCTTCAAACAATTGTTTACAACAGGAATACTTATTGCCTTGCTCTTTATGCAATATGGCTGTAGTGATGATGATGATACTCAAGCTGCAAGTACTGCAGATCTAGGCATCACAAAAACAGTAAATACAACTGCTCCAAATGTGGGCAGTAATATTACCTTTACAACAACAGCTATAAACAACGGCCCTGACGATGCTACAGGGGTTAAAGTTACAGATAACCTGCCATCGGGCTATACCTTTGTAAGTGCCACAGCATCGACAGGTACCTATACCAATGACGCAGGCATCTGGTCTGTTGGCGATTTAAGCAATGGAGCAAACGCCACCCTGGATATAACTGCTACAGTGCTGGCCACGGGAGACTATGCAAATACCGCTACCATAGCAGGTGAACAAACCGATACAACTACTGACAACAATAGTGTTACTTTTACAGTTACACCAACGGCATCAACTCTAAAAACAGATTTGGATGTCACAAAAACAGTAAATACAACTGCTCCAAGCGTAGGTAATAATATTACCTTTACAATAACAGCTACAAACAACGGCCCTGATGATGCTACAGGGGTTAAGGTTACAGACAACCTGCCATCGGGCTATACTTTTGTAGATGCCACAGCATTGACAGGTACCTATGCCAATAACACAGGCATCTGGTCTGTTGGCAATTTAAGCAATGGAGCAAGCGCCACCCTGGATATAACAGCCACAATACTTGCCACTGGAGACTATGCAAACACGGCCACCATAACAGGTGAACAAACTGATGCAACTGTCAGCAATAATAGTGCTACAGTTACACCAACAGTATCAAATCCAACAGCAGATCTGGGGATCACAAAAACAGTAAATATAGCTACCCCAGATGTGGGCAACAACATTATCTTTACACTAACAGCTACAAACAAAGGTCCTGAAGATGCTACAGGGGTTAAGGTTACTGACAACCTGCCATCGGGCTATACTTTTGTAAATGCTACAGCATCGACAGGTACCTATACTAATAGTACAGGCATTTGGTCTATTGACAATTTAAGCAATGGAGCAAGCGTCACCTTGGATATAACAGCCACAGTACTGGCCACAGGTAACTATACAAACACAGCCACCGTAGCAGGTGAACAAGCCGATACAACTACCGGAAATAATAGTGCAACCAGTACAATAACCCCGACAAAAATCTATATCGCAGGAGAGGCACTCGGTGGAACAGATCCTGATGCTATACTCTGGAAAAATGGTACAGCAACCCTTTTATCTCCCAGTACTAATAATGCTAGGGCTAATTCCATTTTTGTCTCTGGTACGGATGTGTATGTTACAGGAATTAAAAACGAATTTGCAGTACTCTGGAAGAATGGATCAGAGACCTCTTTATCTCCCAGTACTAGTAGAGCTAAGGGTAATTCAGTATATGTATCTAGTGGAGATGTTTATGTAGCAGGGTATCAAAACGATGGTGTTAATGCGCAAGCAAGATATTGGAAAAATGGAGTGGGTACATATCTTTCTTATACTATTACTAGTACTAGTTCCTCTGTAGCAGAAGATATAACTGTTGTTAGTGGCGATGTATATGTTGCAGGAAGTGCAGGGGTCGATGCCGTATATTGGAGAAACGGTACTAGAATAACACTAAACACAAGTGCAGGAAGTAGTTTTGCTCGGGCAATGGCGATTAAGGTTATTGACAATGTTGTACATGTGGTAGGGTATGAAATATCACCTACTGGTTATTCTCCAAGATACTGGAAAAATGGCGTACGCACTAACCTAAGTGGTACGGGTCGAGCATATTCCATTGCAGTGGCCAACAATGGTGATGTATATATAGGAGGAGAAAACCAGTATTGGAAAAATGGTTCGTCAACTGCCATTAGTGGAAAAGCAGAATCCACTATGATTTTTAATAATGATGTATATATGACTGGGGGAACCAAATACTGGAAAAATGGTGTGGAAACAATTTTTACCAATGATAATTGGACTAGAGGAAACTCTATATTTGTGACCAATTAAACTCTCTTAATATCTAAAGAATAAAATTATACTATATTTAAAAACCCCCTATTTTAGGGGGTTGTATTTTTTACTGTAAACAAGGTTTTTTTAAGAATACTACACCAACTAATTTTGTGTTATAAAACCATATACTCATGACCTCTATACTCCGAAACCACACTAGATAAAGAAACCACTTAAAACAATTGTTTACGACAGGAATCTTTATTGCCCTGCCCTTTCTGTTGATATAACTGCAGTGATCGATCAGGATGCCCATACTATTGTAGCCCTGGACAATGAAACAGCACAGGGTTTTACCAAAAATGCCCTTGCCTATACAATAACTACACAAGTAAATACAGCGATTGTTGAAGTCGAATTATCAGACAAGGAAATTTTAACCAAGTTCTATAATGCAAATCACGGTAATACTCTGGGCTAGGATCTTAACGACCAAACCATGGATTCATGGGATGAGGTAACCCATCGGAACGGAAACGTAACAGGTTTGGATTTAGAAGATACAAACCTTATGGTGATCATCCCGGAAATAGGAAATCTGACCAATTTATCACAACTATATTTGACTAACAATTCTCTGACCAGTATTCCTCAAGTGATATGTGACCTTGAAACGAATAATGGCACAACAATTCTAAAAGATTTACGTAAACTTTTAATGATAAAGCGTTGTCACCCCCTCCTGAAAACAGGGGGGCATTTTTCATAGAAAACAGGGTTTCTTAAGAATACCACACCAACTAATTTTGTGTTATAAAAACCTATAATTATGATTACTATACATTGGAACCACACTAGACAAAGAAACTTCTTCAAACAATTATTTACAACAGGAATACTTATTGTCTTGCTCTTTATGCAATATAGCTGTAGTAGCGATGATGATACTACGCCACCACCAGCAGCAGATTTAAGTAATGAAAAAGCAATTACCGCCTTTGTATTTACCACTTCACTAAACAACGCCTTGACTGAGGATGTAACCGCTGTGATCGATGAGAACGCCTATACCATTACTGTAACAGTACCTTACGGAACGAATGTAACTGCTTTACAACCTAGCATAACCCTGTCTGCTCAAGCCACTGTAGCCCCGGGTAATGAAATGGCACAGGATTTTACCAATGCTCGTAACTATACCGTAACTGCACAGGATGGGTCTAAACAAGCATATACCGTTACGGTAATAGTAGTCTCAAATACAGAAAAAGCAATTACCTCCTTTGTATTTACCGCTTCACAAAACAACGCCCTCTCTGCTGATGTAACAGCTACCATTGATGAAACCACCCATACTATTACCGCAACCGTACCTTCTGGAACAGATATGACTGCATTAAAGCCAAGTATTACCTTGTCTTCCCAAGCTACAGTAACACCAGGTAATGAGATAGTACAAAATTTCACTAATGCCGTTACCTATACCGTAACTGCAGTGGATAGTACCACACAAGGATATACCGTAACGGTAACCATAGCTCCAAATACAGAAAAAGCAATCACTGTCTTTGTATTAGCAGCTTCAATAAATACCGCCCTCTCAGCAGATGTAACTGCAGAGATCGATGAAACTACACATACTATTACTGCAACCGTACCTTCTGGAACAGATGTAACTGCATTAAAGCCAACCATAGCATTGTCTGCCCAGCAGGCAACTGTATCACCTGGCAATGAAGTAACGCAGGATTTCACCAATGCTCTTACCTATACAGTAACCGCAGGAGATAGTACTACACAGGAATATACAGTGACTGTTGTGGTCCAATTATCAGATAGGGAAATTTTAATCAAACTCTATAATACGAATCTCAATAATACCCTGGGTTGGAACCTCACCGATCAAACTATGGATTCCTGGAGTGGGGTAACCCACCAGAATGGAAACGTAACCGGATTGAATTTAAGAAATAAAAACCTTACAGTAATTCCTATGGAAATCGGTAACTTGACTAAATTATGGTATTTAAGCTTGGAAGGTAATTCCCTAACTAGCATACCTTCGGAAATCGGTAACCTAACCAATTTAACGCGGTTATTTTTGGGTAACAATTCCCTAACTAGCTTCCCTTCTCAAATCGGTAACCTGACCAAGTTAACGATCCTACACTTGGGTAACAATTCCCTAACTAGTATCTCTCAAGAAATTGGAAACCTAGCCAATTTAACAGACTTAAAGTTAAATAACAATTCCCTAACTAGCTTCCCTTCTCAAATCGGAAGCCTGATCAAGTTAACGAATTTGAACTTGTCTAACAATTCCCTGACTAGCATCTCCTCGGAAATAGGAAACTTAGCCAACTTAACCTTATTATCTTTGGCAGACAATTCCCTGTCCAGCATCCCCTCAGAAATTGGAAATCTGGTCAATTTGAAGGAGTTATTTTTGAGTAACAATTCCCTAATCAGTATCTCTTCAGAAATCGGGAAACTAACCAAATTATGGTATTTAGATTTGAAAGGTAATGTCCTATCCAGCATCCCTTCTCAAATCGGGAACCTGACCAATTTAGATGTGTTGTTTTTGCGAAACAATTCCTTGACGACTATACCTCAAGCAGTATGTAACCTTAGAACGAACTACGGAACAGCTATCTATATAGATCAAGGGGTAACCTGCCAGTAAGTTGTGTAATATTCAATCTCGGTTATTACATGAGTTAAACCGGGATTGGATATTAGTCTATTTCTCTAAGTTCGTTGAGTATTTGTTAATACCCAATTAATATTTCCAAATAATTAGTGAAGGTTTCTTAACAATATGCTTATGTTATCGTAATTGAATTTCAAAATACCTTCGCTTTATTTGTGATATTATTGTATTGCATGAAAAAACGTATTGTAGAGCTTGTTGTAATTTCTGACATCCATCTTGGTACTTATGGATGTCATGCAAAAGAGCTTCTCAACTATCTAAATAGTATCAAACCAAAAACTCTTATTCTTAACGGTGATATTATAGATATCTGGCAATTTAGAAAACGATACTTTCCTAAATCTCACCTTAAGGTTATCAAAAAGATCATTTCATTTGCATCAAAAGGAACAGAGGTTATCTATATCACAGGTAATCACGATGAGATGCTTCGTAAGTTTAGTGACACCCAAATGGGGCATTTTAAATTAGTTGATAAACTCGTGTTAGAATTAGATGGTAAAAAAGCATGGTTCTTTCATGGAGATGTTTTTGATGCTTCAATCCAAAACGCAAAATGGTTAGCTAAGTTAGGCGGTTGGGGATATGACATGCTTATTCTTTTTAATCAAGCTATTAATTGGTTTCTGGTACGTATAGGAAAAGAAAAATTCTCACTTTCTAAGAAAATTAAAAACAGTGTAAAAAAAGCAGTAAAATATGTCAATGATTTTGAAGATGTTGCTGCAGAGTTAGCTGTTAAAAATAAATATAGTTATGTGATCTGTGGCCATATTCATCAACCTCAAATGCGAGAATATAGTGATAAGAATGGTTCCTGCCTCTATCTAAATTCTGGCGACTGGATAGAAAATCTAACTTCATTAGAATACCATGATGCTGCGTGGAAATTGGTTCACTATGAAAGTGAATCGATGAAAAACTATGAAGAATCAATTGAAGAGGCCGAAAGCTTAGAAATTAATACCGAAGCTCTACAAGCCTCTTTCATGATAAATCAAGAATAACATCTCTCAAGAAATCATAATCAGCTATACTCACCTTTTAGTTAATGCCAGCAATTGATATGTGAACATAAATATTTTGAAAAATCATATATTAATAAGTTAGTTGCCAGAATCATTGAAATAAAAATCGCAAAACGTATCTTTGGCAATACTTTATATTTATCTTAAAACAAAACAAATATGCTTGGTTTAAAACTGGCAACAGATCCACGTTGGGCAACTCTTGCGGAAACAAATATTGAAGAAATTTTAACCGATCACGCATGGTGTGAACAAAAAGCAGCCACAAATGCCATTACCATTATTACGTTAAATTCTGAACATACTGATTTGGTTACCGATTTATTAACTTTGGCACAAGAAGAATTACAGCATTTTGAAATGGTTCATGAAATTATTAAAAAGCGTGGTTATAAATTAGGTCGAGAACGAAAAGACAGTTATGTAAATGAACTGTTTAAATATGGTATTAAAGGTGGCAGTCGTAAGCAAAGCTTAGTTAATCGGTTGTTATTTTCAGCAATGATCGAAGCCCGAAGTTGCGAACGATTTAAGCTTCTTTCAAAAAAAATAAAAGATCCTGAACTATCAAAATTCTATCATGATTTAATGATTAGTGAAGCTGGTCATTACACCACATTTATCGGTTTTGCACGTAAATATGGAAAAGGTATTGATGTAGATAAACAATGGGAAGATTTATTAAAATTTGAAGGAGAACTTATTCAAAACTACGGCACTTCTGAAACTATACATGGATGATATTTTAGTATAATTTTTGAACTTAACATTTCTTTGAAACTTCCAATTTTAAAATCTTATTTACAATAAAGCTTTTTTTAGAATACTAATGGGGTGTAACGCTTCTCGTTGCGTCCCATCTTTTATTTGATGTCTGCAGCTAGTACCTACAGCAACAATAATAGTATTTTCGGGTGTTTTTCTAACTGACGGAAATAAGGTCTGCTCCCCTATTTGCATACTAATATCATAATGTTCTTTCTCATATCCAAAAGACCCTGCCATACCACAACATCCAGATGGGATAATAGTAACATTGAAGTTTTTAGGTAAATTTAGTATCGAAAATGTATTATGTATGCCAGATAAAGCCTTTTGATGGCAGTGCCCATGTATTTTAATTATTTTGGTATCTGTAGTAAACAAATCAGCAGTTATATTTCCTTTTTCGATTTCTGAATGCAGGAATTCATCAATCAGGAAAGTATGTGCTGCCACTGATTTTGCTTTTTCTTTATCATCAGTCAATCGTAAATATTCATCTCTAAAGGTAAGTATCGCAGAAGGTTCTAACCCGATTAGAGGAGTTTCTTCTGTAATATAATTACTGAAGGTTTCAACATTAAGATTTGCAAGAGTTTTGGCTTGTTTTAATAATCCTTTCGATATAAAAGTTCGCCCGCTTTCTTTATGATCAACTATTTTTACTTCATACTTTAATTTAACGAGTAGCTCGATAGCATCTATCCCAATTTCGGCATCGAGATGATTTGTAAATTCATCTATAAAAAAGTATACCGTTTTTATAGACCGCTCAGGTTGTATTTTTTTTATATTTTGATTACACCAACCTCTTAAGGATTGTTTGCTTAACAAAGGTAAATTTCGTTTTTTAGCAATACCCAATGTAGATTTTAAAATCCCGGATGTTAGTGCATTTGTAAAGAAAAAATTTGTTAAACCGGGAGCAATTCTCCCCATATCATTCAATCGATTACTATTAGCAAAGAGCTTTGTACGTAACGATACTCCATTTTCTTTTTGATATTGATATTCAAACTCTGCCTTCAGTGTAGCTACATCTACATTAGAGGGGCACTCACTAGAACATCCTTTACAACTTAAACAGAGGTCAAAAACTTCTTTTAATTCTCTATTATCAAATTTATTAACCTTTTCGCTATTGGTTAAAAACTCCCTCAGTGTATTTGCTCTACCTCTAGTAGTATCTTTTTCATTTTTTGTAGCTCGGTAACTGGGGCACATGGTACCTCCTTCTTCTACAGACTTACGACAATCACCACTACCATTACATTTTTCTGTAGCTCTTAGGATTCCCATCGAGTCGGTAAAATCAAAAATAGTATCTATCTCTGGTTCTTTTCTATCTATTTCATATCGTAGTTTTTGATCCATAGGATAGGCATCTATAATCTTGCCCGGGTTAAAAATAGATTTAGGATCAAATGTGTTTTTAATGCGTTCTAAAATCTTATAATTATCTTCCCCAATCATAAAAGGTATATACCCTGCTCTCACAATACCATCACCATGTTCACCACTCATAGAACCTTGATATTTCTTTACCAAAGATGCTACATCATCTGTTATTTTTTTAAATAGAATTACATCATTACTTTTTTTCAGATCCAGAATAGGTCGAAGATGAATTTCTCCTGCTCCTGCATGTGCATAATACACAGCTTGTTGATCATAAGACTTCATTAAATCAGCAAATTCTGATATATACTCCGCTAAATCAGGGATAGCAACCGCTGTATCCTCGATACAGGCAACGGCTTTCTTATCGCCAACAATATTACCTAATAATCCCAATCCTGCTTTTCTTAGCTCTAAAGCTTTATCTATTTCTTTCCTGTGTAAAATTGGATTAGCATAACTTAGCTTTGAATCATCCAGAGTTTTTAACAGGTTGTCTTTTTGTTGTTCTAAATGATCAGCATCATCTGCTCTAAGTTCCAGCATGAGAATTGCTTCAGGATCATCAACAATAAAAAAACGATTCTTCAATTGTTCGATATTGTTTTTCGTGCAATCCAAAATGGTTTTATCCATCATTTCGCAAGTAAATAGCGAATGTTGCATTACAGGCTTTACAGCTCTCATACAATCATCAATAGTTCTAAAATGCGCTGCAATCATTAACGCTTCTTCTGGCGGGAGCTCATCTAACTGCAATGTAATTTGTGTTGTAAAAGCTAATGTACCTTCACTTCCCGTAAGAAGCTTACACATATTAAAATGTGTTTTCGTTTCAAAAAACACCTCAGAATCGATTAGTTCATCAATAGCGTAACCTGTGCTGCGGCGATGGATTTCGGGTTTAGGAAAATGAGTAGCAATTTGTTGTTGAACCTCTTTAGAAGAAAGTTCGGTATAGATTTTCTTGTAGATTTCTCCTTCTAGAGTATCCAAATTTCGTTTTACCTCAAAATCATTTGATGATATTTCAGAAAAGGTAACTTCACTACCATCAGACAATATGGTTTGCAATTCTAAGACTTTATCTCTTGTAACCCCATATTGGATAGATGTAGTACCACTACTATTATTCCCTACCATTCCTCCTATCATACAACGATTAGATGTTGATGTGTTGGGGCCAAAAAATAATCCATATGGTTTCAAAAAACGATTAAGATCATCCCGTATTACTCCTGGTTGAACGGTCACCGTTTTTTTTGTTTTATCTATTGCAATTATTTTAGTAAAATATTTAGAAACATCTACCACAATACCATCTCCTACACATTGCCCTGCAAGTGAAGTCCCTGCGGTTCTGGGAATAATACCAACATTGTACTGGGATGCAAAAGCAACTATTTTTTTTACGTCTTGTATTGACTTTGGAAATGCTACTGCCAATGGGATTCTACGGTATACCGAAGCGTCTGTAGCGTATAAAGCAGTAAACAAAGTATCAAATTCTAGTTGACCTTCTAGTTGGTTTTGTAAAGATGTCAATATACTTTTATCCATCGTATGAAATATTCTTTCCTAAAGAATTTAAAGAAACCTGCCTTTTGAAATTAGTATCAAAACAAATAAAACTATCCGTTCCTGCTACTCCATCAATTTGATGTACCTGTTCATAAAGAATCTTACGTAAATGATGGTTGTCAAATGCAAAAATAAGAATGAAAATAGCATAATGCCCAGAAACATAGCTACATTCTAATATTTCTGGAATTTTTTTTAAACCATCAACTACTTCTTTTGCGTATCTAGCCTCTCGCAAACGAATACCAACATAAGATTTTGTTTTAAAACCTATCTGTTTTTCATCTACAACAAACTCAGCTTTCTTTATCACACCACGCTGCTTAAGTTTTTTAATTCTTTGATGTACTAAAGAATTAGAAATTTTTAAATTTTCTGCTATTTGAGAAAAAGGTTTCCTAGCATCTTCACGTATCTGTAATAATATCTGCTGATCTATATAATCAAAATGATTCATACTCCTAAAAAATTTAAAACACTTGCAGTCAAAATTGATAACAAAAACAAAACATTATCATTAATTTGACACAAAATTTATACAATTGGAACTAAAAATAATATATATACATACAATAATAGTCAAAAATAATAATTTTGCCTTAAATAAAAATATAATTAAAATGGATTTGACCCAATTTTTTGAAGAGCTTTGGAAACAATACACTATAAAAACCCCTTCTGCACAAAAAATTAGATCTTTATTTGAAACAGAAGGCAATACTGTTTTTAATGATCATATTGCTATACGCACTTTTAATGATCCAAGAGTAAGTATAGATGTTCTAGCAAGACCATTTATTGCAATGGGCTATGAATTTAAAGAAGAATACTATTTTAAAGCTAAAAAATTGTATGCAAAACATTTTGAACATAAGAGTAATGTTAACGCACCAAAAATCTTCATTAGTGAATTGATTCTGGAAGAGTTTTCTCTGGAACTAAATAGAGATATTCAGAATATTTTAAATGAAACAGATCAGAAAAAATTTCAGGAGGAAAACCTCATTCTAAAAGGTAGAGTTTGGGATAAACCATCCTACGAAATTTACAAAAAACTTCTCGTAGCATCAGAATATGCAGCCTGGGTATATGTCAATGGATTTTGTTCTAATCATTTCACAGTAGATGTCAACAAACTTCAAACATTTAAAGATCTATCTCAGGTAAATGAATTTCTCAAAAAGAATGGTTTTAAAATGAATACTTCTGGAGGTGAAATAAAAGGTTCTCCATCCCAGTTATTAGAGCAATCAAGTATTTTGGCCGATGTGGTCGAGGTCGAATTTGAAGAAAATGTTAAACAAATCACATCATGTTATTATGAGTTTTCTTATCGCCATAAAAATGATCAAGATGCTATTTTTAATGGATTTATAGCTGATTCTGCAGATAAGATTTTTGAGAGTACAGACATGCAGCTACAAAGCAACTAGTTTAATCTTAACAAAGATTTAGGATTTCTGTTTACAGAATAGAAGATTTATGACGTTATAGTCGAGAATAGGAAATCACTATTTACGATTATGACGAAGTATATATTATTTATAATTCCTTTTTTATTTCTTTGTACTTATAATATACAATCTCAGGAAATTTCTGAACATACTATTGGTTTACGTATAAGTGAAGGAGATGGTTTTTGGGCAGAAGCCTCATATCAAAATGCTTTAAGCTCTAAAACAAGAATGGAAATAGGACTTGGGGTTCAAGGAAAAAGAAACTATAATGCTATAAAGCTAACCGGAACATACCAATGGGTTTTTAATATAAACGAAGGTCTAAACTGGTATGTTGGACCAGGAATTGGAGGCGGATTAGTAGATTTTGATACCAATGCCACACGTAATGATGATTTAACTACCTTTGGTTTTGTAACAGGGGATATCGGTATCGAATATAATTTTGATTTTCCATTAGTGGTTTCACTGGACTTCAGACCAGAGATATACTTCGATAGCTATACTAATGATGATATCATATTTAATTTTGGGGTAAGTGCCAGATATAAATTTGATTAAAATTCTGAACTCACAGGTTTTATAAACAAAACCTTCGAAAACTCTAACCATTTATTTCATTTCTATTATAATAATCAATTAAAACTTTAAAAAATTAAAATCATGAAAAAACTTTTTTTTGTACTATCAATCATTATTTCGGTTTCACAACTACAAGCACAAGATATTCCTGAAAATGCTATAGGGATTCGATTATCAGATGGAGTTGTTGGTGATGAGGGATTTGGTCCCGAAATTACATATCAACGACAAATAATAAGTGAACATAACAGAATTGATGCCAATTTAGGTTTTAAAACAAATTCTTTTATCTCTACTTATCGTGGTGGAGTATTTTTCCATTGGACATATAATATCTGGGATAAACTAAATTGGTTTGCTGGTCCAGGTGTTGGTGCTGGGTACATAGATTTTAAAACCCGATACCTTGGTGTTGTTATTGGTGACGTAGATAGAGATGCTGAATTTTTTCCATACATAGGAGCTGATTTTGGAGTTGATTATCGTTTTGATTTTCCACTTCAAGTAGCGTTTAGTATTCGCCCAACATTTGACATCCATGACATAGATCGATCAAACGGGTTTAGAGATGTAGATAATACAGGAGTAAATGTTGGTATTTCTGCCAGATATACTTTTTAAGTACACTATCATCAAATAAAACGATACTTACTAAAAACCCGTTATCATGAATATGACAACGGGTTTTTAGTTTTATAAATAAATGATGTTATACTGCTGCCAAAGCACTCTCATACATTTTTATATAAAGAGGGATAATATTACTGATATCAAACTTCATTGCTTCTTTATATGCATTTTCTTTAAAGACTTCTAATCTCCTATCATCTTCCAGAATTCTAATTGAATTTTCTGACATATCTTTTACATCTCCTACATCACTCATATAACCAGAAACTCCATGACTATTAACTTCAGGGATCCCTCCTGCATTACTAGATATTACAGGCACCTTATTTACCATAGCTTCTAATGCTGCCAACCCAAAGCTTTCTCGTTCTGACGGAAGTAAAAACAAATCAGAAAAACACAATATCTTATCTATTTCATTACTATTACCAAAGAAAACTACTTTATCCTTTATACCAAGCTCCTTACATCTTTGTTCTGCCGGTTTACGTTCTGGCCCCTCTCCAACCATCAATAATTTTGCAGGCATCTTTTTCTGAATATTATAAAATATATCTACAACATCAGCAATACGTTTTACTGCTCTAAAATTACTAATATGAGTAACAATACGTTCTTCTGGAGTCGCCATAAGTTCACGTTGGCAATCTGTAAAACTGGTTTTTCTTTGACTTGCATCAATAAAATTAGGAACTACCTCAATATCCTTTTTGATATCAAATAAACGTAATGTGTCATCTTTAAGACTTTGAGAAACAGAAGTAACAATATCACTTTTATTAATACTAAATGTTACTGCTGGTTTATAAAAAGGATGATTTCCTACTAAGGTAATATCTGTACCATGCAATGTAGTCACCATAGGTATATAAATCCCTTCTTCTTCAAGCATTTTTTTTGCCATATATCCAGCATACGCATGCGGAATAGCATAATGAACATGAAGTACGTCTATTTTATACTTTTTAATCGTATCAACTAATTTACTAGACAATGCTAATTCGTATGGTTGATAATGAAAAAGAGGATATGTAGGTACATTTACTTCATGAAAATGAATATTCGGATTCAACAGATTGAGCCTAACAGGTTGTTTGTAGGTAATAAAATGTACTTCGTGGTTTAGTTTTGCCAAAGCAATTCCTAATTCTGTGGCCACTACCCCACTACCTCCAAAGGTAGGATAACAGACTATAGCAATTTTCATTCAAATAATTTTTCTTGTGGTACAAGGTACAAGAAAATTGATATTGGATATTGTTAAAAGAGTTGTAAAAAAAAGCAGATCATAAGCCGGATTCTGTTTCCCGATACATCGGGATCCTTATCATTTATCTAGACTAATAATTGCTTATCAGTTCAAACCGCCTACCCTCCAACATTGGGCGCACAACCCTCAAAAGCTGGTTTACATGGCGTTGCACCGTATAGAGTTTACCTGGTTTCACTACAGCATTACCTGTACATACTTTCTGCTGCACTTGTCCTCGCCTTACGACGGACGGGCGTTACCCGCTATACTGTGCTATGGTGTCCGGACTTTCCTCCCCCGAATAATCGGGAGCGATAAGGTGATCTGCTTTGTGCAAAAGTATTATAATTCTGAACTTAGAATTGAGAATTCAGAATTATTTTTTAGCTGTTAATAACTAAAGATAAAAACCGATAGCTATAATTTATTTTTTGTAAGCAATTTTTAACTTTGTAACGATGGAGCATTTTATAGTATCAGCACGTAAATACAGACCCCAGACATTTAAAGATGTTGTAGGGCAACAGGCAATTACAAATACATTGCTTAACGCTATAGAAAACAATCATCTTGCACAAGCATTATTATTTACCGGACCAAGAGGAGTAGGAAAAACTTCATGTGCCAGGATTCTGGCAAAAACAATTAATCAGGATGGAAATGAGCATCCAGATGAAGATTTTGCTTTTAATATTTTTGAACTCGATGCTGCTTCAAACAACTCTGTAGATGATATTAGAAGTCTTATCGATCAGGTACGGATTCCTCCACAAGTAGGAAAATATAAAGTATATATTATTGATGAGGTTCATATGCTTTCTCAAGCAGCTTTTAATGCTTTTTTAAAGACATTAGAAGAGCCTCCTAAACATGCTATTTTTATTCTGGCAACAACAGAAAAGCATAAGATTATACCAACCATTTTATCACGATGTCAAATATTTGATTTTAAACGCATTACAGTAACTGATGCTAAAAACCACTTAATACAAGTAGCTGCAAAAGAAGGGATTACTGCAGATGAAGATGCTTTGCAAATTATCGCTCAAAAAGCAGATGGTGCAATGCGAGATGCTTTATCAATCTTTGATAGAGTTGTTAGTTTTAGCGGGAAAAATTTAACCAGACAGGCAGTAACCGAAAATCTGAATGTATTAGATTATGAAACTTATTTTAAAACTACCGATCTAATACTTGAGAATAATATCCCACAGCTTCTAATAGAATTTAACGAAATTCTTGCCCAGGGTTTTGATGGACATCATTTTATATCTGGTCTTGCATCGCACTTTAGAGATTTATTGGTATGTAAAAATCAAGCTACTATCAATCTTCTGGAGGTAGGTCAGCAAACAAAAGCTAAATATTTAGAACAATCGCAAAAAGCTCTGCACAACTTTCTTATTAAAGGTATTGAACTAGCTAACGATTGTGATCTAAAATACAAGACCAGTCGCAATCAAAGATTGCTGGTTGAGTTATGTCTAATGCAGCTTGCCTCTATCCTTATGGATGGAGAAAAAAAAAATGACAAACCCTACATAATTCCACCTTCATATTTTAAAGAAAAAGGAATTAAGCCTGTTAAAATTTCATCTGAAGTAAAAGAAAAGGCTTTAGAAAAAACTGAAACCGAAAAACAAAACAATACACTTCCGCTAGCTGAGGAAAAACTAGAATCTTCAACTACTTCAATTCCTGAGATTACACAGGATGAGCATACAGAATCTCATATTCAAGAAGATAATTCTGAGGATACAATTACCACTGAAGCTCCTGTGGTAGTAGAGAAAAAACCAATTTCACTAAATAAAGAACGCAGAACTTCTGGATTATCACTAAGTAGTATTAAGAAGAAGAAAGAACATGAAGAAAATAAAGAAGAAGTAGTAATTGATCCTAGAAATTTACCAAAAGAAGAGTTTACAGAATCACAGATGCAAGAAGCCTGGGTAGAATATGGGAAAATACAAGACAAAAAAGGAGAGCGTATTATTGGATCTATGTTTGCTATGAATATCCCTACCCTTAACGAAGGTTCTGTATTATTAGAATTACCTAACCAATCGATGAAAGTTGATATGGAAACTGCTCAATCCGGATTATTGCAGTTTTTATTCAAAAAGTTAAAAAATTACAGTATTGAACTGAAAATCAATGTAAATGAAGAAGCTTCTAAAAAGTATGCTTTCACTCCCCAGGATAAGTATGAAAAATTAAAAGAAAAAAATCCTCTTATTGATAAGTTACGCTCTTCTTTTGATTTAGATATTTAATTTTATCTTGTCTTTAAAATTATTTGACTTTTTTAATATTCATAAAGTATTTGATCGTCTGAGTTCTTTATATTGAGTGATACTCTATTACCATCTACTTTTAGTCCAAGAATATCAAACGATATTTCTTTTGTAATATATGCATCGCATAACTCCTCATTTTTTAGAGACAACCTCAGATTCCTTTTTGGTGGGTTTGATTCCAAAATTTCTTCAGAATCAATAAGTTTAACTTCCCAGCTATCTCCACTGCATCCACTAGAACTAAAACTGATTTTCAAACAATTTTCATTTATTTTCAAGCTGTTTATTGTCAAGTTATGATTTGGTTCATCAACATATTGTTTTGAACTAATTACGGTTAATTGATCACAACTACTTATATTATTGTTATCGTCATCACTACTACAGGCTAAGAATCCGAATACTACAATTAGACCAATCAGGCTACTTTTATTCATAATATGTATTTTTTAATAAGATGAATAAAAATCTATAAGGTTGCTTCAAACAAGTAAAAATGGAAAAAATAATATTTTCTTTCGAATCTTAGTTCTATAATGAGTTACTTCATAAATTTGTAATTATTATAAAAAATTATCAGAATCATGTTAGGCCTAAAACTTCCCACAGACCCAAGATGGGTAAATATTGTAGAAAAAAATATTGAAGAGATTCTTACAGATCATGCGTACTGCGAGCAAAAAGCTACTTCTACAGCAATATCGCTTATTGTGAGCTTTCCTGAATATACAGAATTAGTGCAAGAGATGGTAAAACTGGTAAAAGAAGAAATGAGTCATTTTAAAATGGTTCATGATAAAATTATTGAACGAGGTTGGATTCTAGGTAGGGATCGAAAAGATGATTATGTGATTCAATTGATAATTTTTTTCCCAAAAGGAGGAAGTAGAACAACACAACTTGTACACCGTCTATTATATGCAGCTTTAATTGAAGCCAGAAGTTGCGAACGTTTTAAACTACTGTCTGAAGAATTAGAAGACAAAGAGCTTGCTGATTTTTACAGAAGTCTTATGGTAAGTGAGGCCAATCACTATACCATGTTTTTAAATTTCGCTCGTCAATACGGAGATCGGGAAGAAGTTGATAAAAAATGGCAGGATTTACTGACTTATGAAGCAGAGATTATGAAGAACTTAGGTACCAAGGAGACAGTACATGGGTAAATAAATACGATGATCACAAAATAGAATAAGGCTATCTATTTGATAGCCTTATTCATCATTTCACCTACAGGTTTACTATAAAAACCATAACAGTGAAAACGGGTTCTTGATATAATATTTGGTTAATAAATTGCTTAATCATTCTTAAAATGGTATAAAAGCAGATACTTTATAAAATTCGTCTGATGCACCTACATCTGTAACTAGGTTAGCTCCTGCAGAAAATCTAAATGCCATACCGTTATCAAGTTTTAATTTTACAGAACCTCCCAAATAACGATATACCTGTATATTCTTATTAACATCGTCATTTTCTAGGTTCATAAAGGCTAATTCTTCAAAAAAACCACCTAACACTAAACGATCGCTAACATTAATTCCGGGTGCTGCCCAAAAAAGAAGTAGATCTTTGGTAGAGATATCTTCTCTATCTCTTAATGATTTATAATAAGCTAAATATGCTTCTATATCAAAAATGGAGTTATGATACGCCACAAAAGTATTAGGAATTACAGCCTCTCCTATCTTTGTACCAGCAACATCTGAAAAGAATTTACCATGGGCAAATCCAACTCCTGGATTAAGAAATAATTTTCCATCCATTAGTTTAAACCCTAATCCAATACCTGTTTCTAATAATTGATCACTACCAGATTCTGGAGTTCCAAAGGAAGGATTTGTCCAGAACATACTATAAAAAGTAATATCAAATTTTTTATTCGTTTCAAAACCTCCTAAAAATAAGGTCGAAAACCCTGCAACACTGTTTTGGATAACTTTTACCGCTAATGTTGCTTTTTTCTTTTTCTCTTCTTGTCCTTGTATCGTTGAATACTGAAAACTTATTGCTATTAATAATATGATGATTTTTTTCATGATTTAGTTTCTTTAATATGTGTTTAATAATTAGTGAGCTTGAATGATTTGTTTTTGATTGGGTATAGAAAAGTCTGGGTTTCTTTTTTCTACAAAAGCCTGCATACCTTCTTTTTGATGTTCTGTAGCGAACAGTGCATGAAATGCTCTTCTTTCATAGAGTACTCCTTCGCGAAGACTCAACTCCATAGCTCTGTCTATCGTTTCTCTGGCAACCATAGCCGTTGTTTTACTATACGAAGCAATAGTTGTTGCAGCTTCTATAGATTCTTCTAATAAGGTTTCTGATGGCAGTATTCGAGATACTAGACCTGATCGTTCTGCTTCTTCTGCGTTCATTAAACGTCCGGTAAGAATCAAATCCATAGCTTTTGTTTTTCCTACCATTTTTGTTAAGCGTTGGGTCCCACCAATTCCTGGAATCACTCCCAGTTTTATTTCTGGTTGACCAAATTTTGCTGTATTAGATGCATAAATGATGTCACACATCATAGCTAATTCACATCCCCCACCTAAAGCATACCCAGATACGGCTGCAATTTTAGGAGTTCTGATTGCTGTAAAAGCTTCCCAGGCAGCAAAATAATTTTCATGAAACATATCCATATAGGATTTATGTTCCATTTCTTTTATATCTGCTCCTGCAGCAAACGCTTTTTTAGATCCTGTGATTACAAAACACCCAACACTTGGGTCTTTATCTAATTTCTGCATAACAGAAACCATTTCCAGCATCAATGCACTATTTAGTGCATTTAATGCTTTTGGGCGATTTAAGGTTATAATCACTACCCGTTTTCTTTGTTCGATTTTTATATTCATAGTTTTAATTTTTACATAGCATCTCCTATAGACTGTCCATTTTTTTAAAGACGTCTTTATTAAAATTGTTAGTTTCCGCTATATGTTGTTGTATAAAAAAGTTGAGTTTGTGTTAGTATGTATTTAAGTTTAAGAGTCCCAAATTGCCCCGTATGCCGGTATCCCCCTACTTTCCATTCCGTAGACTACTTTCCAGGTGAGTTTTTTATTAGAAATACATATTACTGCTTCTGCATCAAAATCTTTATATGCTTTGTATGCAAGTTTCACCATATCGGGTTTTCCATGCGCATCTGTATCCCATATGATAGCTTCTGGTTGTGACTCGAGAATTTCTTCTACCAATTCATCACCATACGTTTTTCTTGGATTTCGGGTTGCCCATATCAAACGAGCGGGAGTTTCTTGAGAAAAAAGATGAGGTAAACATGGCCCAATACCACTACCTGTCGCTACCCAAATGACTTTTTTAAATAGCTTATCAACATTTCCTACTCCTGCGGTAGTGATTCCTTTAACCCATAAGTATTTTGGCATATCATCAATAAGATCACCTGTCCAGTCTCCCGCCCTGGAGATCGTTAACCGAAACCCATCTCTACCAGGTTCTGGAACATTTGCAAAAGAATGCCACTCCATCAAAGGGTCTCTACTAATTGCTGTAGAGGAACCTGCAAAAGGAGTTTCTCCATAATTGAATCTTGCCAGAATAACGTGATTTGATGGTCTTGTTATATCGACTTCCACTTTTTTTAGCCTTAACCATGGTAATATTATACTAATTGTTATTAGTGTTAATGCCCAAAAACTGAAAGAGTGGAGTAAATTTTCTAAAAAGGGTTGTTCTGAACCATTCTCACTTAATATAAGCATGGTTTGCACCCAAAATAGTACTAGTGCCGTCCATCCACCAAATCGATGAGTTTTTTCGAAACTATTATGAAATTTTGCTCTTAATTTTGGCAAAGCCATAATAATCATAAAAACCAAAATTCCTGTAAGCATGGTAGTTACCCATAACAATGAAATGTCTTTAGAAGTTTCATTTTGAGGATTAAAAAAATCATAGTACAAGGATCCCATAAACACTATAAACCAAAGGGTTCCATTTACCGTTCCTCCGATATGAATTCCTCCAAAATGATATATTTTCCCAGCTCTTCTTCTTATAGACAAAGGCCAGTTTGTAGGAATACTGGTTGCTACCCAAAACAGGAAATTAATGATATATTGTTGTCTGATAAGGATTCCTATTGTAAAATTAATTAGTGTAATTTTAGATATAATATCTAGACGCATTTCTTGCTGAGACCACCAATTACCCTCCGTTACTCCATAGATCATTATTCCAATGTTTGCTATTAAAAGCAATGCAAATAAGCGATAGTAGTGCATTAACTTTTCTCCTTTCCACATTCTGCTAAATGATTTTTTTTGAGGAGGTAACTGTACTATTTCTAAATTAGGAATTTCATCATTTTCTATAGGTTTTTGATCTATTGTTATGTTTGTTGCTTTTTCTTCTTGTTCTTTTTTAAGAGGGATCAGATTCATTAATTTTGTTTTATCGATTTTACCACGGTCTGTCATAGGAAGTTCAGGCATTGCCACTACTATTGCGGGAACACAATAATATGGTAGTATTTCTCCTATTTGTTTTTTAACTTTTTCTTGATCAACATCTCCTGGACTTACAAAGGATATTAATGTTCTATTATCTATTTTTAAGGTTGCTGCTCTTTTACTATCTGGCATTTTCTCTATAATAGAGGATACAGAATCTAATTCTACTCTAAAGCCACATATTTTGACCTGATCATCAGTTCTTCCTAAATGTTCTAATTCACCATCTAAAGTCCACCTTCCTAAATCTCGTGTTCTAAACATTTTTTTACCATTACCAAGAAATGGGTCATCTACATATCTTTCACTTGTTAATTCTTGATTATTGATATACCCGTGAGTTACACAAAGACCTCCCGCCCACATTTCTCCAGCTTCACCTATGCCACAAGGTTTTAAATTTTCATCTAAAACATATACTGTGTTATTGGGTGTAGGTTTTCCTATGGTAAGTAATTCATCTGTTGGAAAAAATCGTTTTATGGTATTGACAATTGTAGTTTCGGTAGGTCCACACGAATTATGAAAGGCACAAAATAGAGACCATTTCTCTGCTAAAATTCGAGGGCAAGGTTCACCCGCTACTATAGCGACACGAACATTTTGGCAACGTGTAACATCCAATGAACTAAGAATCGTTGGTGTAGAAATCACCACATCTACTTCACTTACCGTTTCTTGAATATTTTTTCCGCGTATCACCAAGGTAGCTCCATTTGCCAGACTCCCCAGAATTTCCCATACAGACATATCAAAAGCAATACTTAAAATTTGCCCTACTTTTAATCCAGGTCTCATTCCCAAATTACCGGGTGATGTAAGGAGTATATTACAAGTATTTCCATGACTAACCTGGACTCCGTTGGGATTTCCGGTTGTTCCTGAAGTAAAAATCATATAGCAAATATCATTTTCGGTAACAGGTACACTTGACAGTATAATTTCCTCATTACTATTTGCATTTGATTTTAAGAAATCGTCTATTACGATAAGCTTATTATCATCGACTAAGGGTACTAAATCTTTAAATTCTGATAAAGTGAGTACTAAATTTATATTTGCTGATTTAATAACATACTTTAACTGCTCATCTTTGGCTAATCCAATATGCTGAGGAACATAAGCTCCTCCAGCTTTTAAGATGGCTAATATCCCAACTAACATTGGTATTGATCGTTGAACAAACAACCCTACATTATCACCTTTATGAACTCCATTTTTTATCAGTTCTAAAGCCAATAAATTGGCCTGATGGTCTAATTCTTTGTATGTGATTACTTTATCCAAATGACTAGCAGCAATAGCATTAGGATTCACCTTGGCATGAGCCTCAAATGCATGATGTATACATCTATATGGAACTCTAGTTATTGGCCCTTGACCAAATCTTTGAAAAAGATGTTGATCGGACAATGATAAATTCGCTATTGTAGACTTTATAAAAGTATCTCCTGGTACTAAAGGTATATACCCGAAAGTGTCACGTATTTCTGCTTCAGAAATAGCGTGAGAAATTGTAGTTTCCATAACAAGAATACCTTTCTAAAATGATCTACTAAATGAAATTACCTGATGTAAGGTTCTGGAAATATTATTTTTATAGAGATGATGTATTTCTCTAAAAATTGAGTTTATACGTTTCATGAGTTATGCAAATTAAGAGTTAATATTTGTTGCACCGAAATTAGAAACGCATTGAAATTATTGATATAAAAATTCTAACACTAAATCATTTATATTTTAGTTATGATTGCAATCATATTACATTTTTAGCGTAAAAAGAATGTGTGTAAATCATAATAAAAACCTTAATTATCTGTTAATAAATCTGTTTTTTAACATTTACCCAATATAAAGTCAGGAAATAATTCAATTTCAAAAAACAACCCCTATGAGCTTTGAATTATTAAATATTCTTGTGAAAAATGATCAATATAAATGCAATGTTTATTATCGGAATGAGGTTATAAAAAGTACTGGAGCATGCTCTAAGAAGATTTATCTTATTAAGAATGGAATCATGAAAATTGGTTGTTTTACTAACCAAGGAGAGGAGGCTGTTCTCATTATATTGACAAAAAACCAAGTTTTTGGTGCAAGTTCTATTTTTATAGATTTTTACTCGTATTGTATCTATGAATCTCTTAGTGAAGAAACAAAAGTGTATGAATTTGATAAAAATATCATACAAAAAACTATAAAAAAAAATCCAAATCTTTATAAAGACTTTTTGTCAATATTTGGTAAGGAATATCATGAGTATGAAAACAGAATAAAAACACTTCAAATTCAATCTGCAGAATTACGATTAATAAAAGTGCTGTTTGAATTTAAAGATAAATTTGGATATCCATACAATTCAGAAAAAATTATTATAAACTCTCCCCTTAATCAAAATGAACTATCTAATTATATCAGAGTTTCCAGAGTAACTACTAATAAAATTATTAATAAATTCAATAATGATCTTTTGCTAGAATATAGTAACAAAAGTATAATTATAAAGAAATCTTTCTTTGATGATTATAAGCAATATAACATGTAGTATTTTTTACAACTTGTAACCGAAAGAAAGTTGAATATTTCTATTACTACCCTTTGCTCCTCCAGGAATATTTTCATCATCTATAATATTAGACACACCAAAACCATATCGTAAATCAGCAAAGAAATTCTCTGTAATATTTACACCAATACCTGCAACTGCAGATAAGTTAAATGTATTAAAATCAGTTTCGCCCGAGGCGTTATCTTCCCATTCCCATATCTTGAGTCCTACCTGAGGGCCAATATGAACATTAAACAATTCTGAGAAATTATATTTAAGTAATATTGGTAGTTGAAGGTAATCTACTCTTAAGGATTCATCATCATTACCTAAAGAGGAATACTGAAATTCTGGCTGAATACTCCATTTTTGATTAATAGGAACTTCTGCTAAGAACCCTGCTACTATACCAAATCTACTATCTTTAAGGTTTTCAGGAATATCATCAGAACTTATAGAGCTTAGATTAGCTCCAAGTCTCACACCATATGAAGTCTCTTGGGCTTGAGTTTTTAAAGTAATAAACATCAATAAAATCACAGTGAATAGTACTGTTTTTTTCATAGTATAAATTATTAGGTTATTGTTCAATTTAACACAAAATAATGGATTTTTAGTAACATTTTAGGACTTAGTGAGGATTATTACCCTTTAAATATCGATAAAATACACTATTCATAGATTTCAACGATTATTTAGTTTCTCATTATACAGTGATTTTATAATCCCATCTGATAAACCTATTTTTGGGACAAAGATTTCTCTAGAACCACTCCATTTCATTGCAGAAAGATATATTCGAGTTGCTGGAATAATCACATCTGCTCTATCTTGATTTAAATTAAGTTGCCAAATTCTTTCTTCATAAGTTAAAGATTTAAGTAATTTATAATAAGAACTTAAATATAAAAAAGACAGAGGTTTACCCATTCTTTTACCACTATTCTTAAAAATATTATTAATATTTCCTCCGGATCCAATTAATGAAACTTTACCATAGTTTATGGTACTTTCTTTAATCCAATTTTCTACATCTTTCCAAATTTTATCAGATACCAAATTATTAAGAAGTCTTACGGTTCCTAATTTAAAAGATTTGGAGACAATAGTATTTCCATTATGATAAAGTGTAAATTCTGTACTACCTCCTCCAACATCTACGTATAAATATGTTGCATCTGTATTTATTAGCTCATGTAGGTCGGTCATAGCAATTATAGCAGCTTCATCTTTACCATCTATAATATCAATTTGAATGCCTGTTTCCTTTTTTATAAGGCGAGCTAATTCTTCTCCATTCTCAGCTTCGCGCATAGCAGATGTTGCACAAGCTTTATACCTAACCACTTTATGCGTTTTCATCAATAGTTGATATGCCTGCATAGCATCTATCATTCGGGTAATATTTTCTTGAGAAACCTGTCCAGACTTAAAAACATCTTCTCCTAATCGTATAGGTACCCGAACAAGGCTTGTTTTTTTAAATCTAGTAGTTTTTCCTTTCTCTTCGTGAATACTACTTATTAATAATCGTACTGCATTGGAACCTATATCTATAGCTCCATATTTTTCTATAGTTAACAAAATAATTAATTTCCAAGTTTTTTTAAATAATAATCGTATGTTTCTTTTTGAGATCTTACTTTCTCCTTATCGTTTTTAATGTACACATTATCTTGCTCTTTAGAAAATCTTCTGGCTTTTACATTATCATTCCAACAAATATCAAAAGTATCCATTAATTCTAATTTGATATCTTCATCATAGATAGGGCAAGAAATCTCTACTCTTCTATCTAAATTACGTGTCATCCAATCTGCAGACGAAATATATACTTTGGGATCTCCTCCATTCTGAAATATAAATAATCGAGTATGTTCTAAGAATTTATCTATCACACTAATTGCTCTTATATTTTCGCTCATTCCCGGGATACCAGGTATTAAACAACAAATACCACGAATAATCAGATCTATTTTTACTCCCGCTCTACTTGCTTCATATAGCTTATCTATCATATCATAATCACTCAAGCTATTCAATTTCAATTTAATCCCTGCTGGCTTGCCTTCTTTTACATTACTAATCTCCTTTT
Organism: Aquimarina sp. MAR_2010_214; assembly: GCF_002846555.1. Taxonomy (NCBI): domain Bacteria; kingdom Pseudomonadati; phylum Bacteroidota; class Flavobacteriia; order Flavobacteriales; family Flavobacteriaceae; genus Aquimarina; species Aquimarina sp. MAR_2010_214. The sequence goes on along the minus strand of NZ_PJMS01000001.1, from coordinate 3,679,360 downwards.
CTATTAGTTTTACCAGAGATGATCTGGTGTAATGTGGAGAAACCAATAAGTGCTTGTAGCGGTTTATTTTATAATTTATTTCAAAGAATTTAAAAACTCTATTAGTTTCCTTTAAAATAGACTCATTGGTCGTAAACAGTGTATAATCGGTATAGATTTTTGCTGTAGATTCATTAAAATTACCTGTACTTATAAAACCATACCTTTTAAGTTTTCCTTTTTCTTCTCGTTCAATTATACATGCTTTACAATGTACTTTAAGTCCAGTAACTCCAAAAATCAGATGTATCCCTTCTCTTTGCATTTGCTCGGCATAACGAATATTTGCAGCTTCATCAAAACGAGCTTGTAATTCTATTTGTACAGTAACATTTTTACCATTTTTGGCTGCGTTTATAAGCGAGCTGGCAATGTGAGATATATTTGCCAATCTATATATCGTAATTTTAATACTTTTTACTTTTGGATCAATTGCAGATTCTCGTAAAAATTTTACTGTATATGAAAAAGTGTGGTAAGGTGTGTATTGCAGAAAATCTTTTTCAGCAATCTTATTTAATAAACTTCCTTGCAAAACAAGACCAGGTATAGCTAAGGGTTTAATGGACTGATATACTAAATTAGCAGCACCCAAATCTGGAAAATTCATATAATCTCTACGATTATGATACCTTCCTCCGGGAATAATACTATCTGTATTATCTACATCCATTTTTTCCATTAAAAAATCAAGAGTATCTTTTTCTATAGTTTTATCATAGACAAACCGAACTGGTTCTCCATCACGGCGAGATCTTACACTACTTGATATTTTTTGAATAAAACTCTTACTCAGATCATTATCAAAATCCAACTGCGCATCTCGCGTAATTTTAATCATATGAGCCGATGCCCTTGTATAATCAAAAATACTAAAGTTAATATGCATACAATATCTAATCAAATCATCAAGAATGATAATAAATTGTTTTCCGTCTTTTTCGGGAAGTACAACAAATCGATCTGTATTCTTTGGTATCTCGATTAATGCATATATTTTTTCTTTGGTTGTTTGTTGTAATATTTTGGAAATTCGACCTTCTTTAGGAATTTTATCTCTTAAAACCAGTTTTACTGCTAAGTAAGCTACACTATCTTTTAGATGTGGAAATTTTTCTAGATCGTTAAGGATGTAGGTAACTAAGGCAGGACTTACCTTACTTACAAAATAATTACGAATAAAAGCATCTTGATCTGGTGTAACCTGCTTTTCATCGATAATAAAAATATTATGATTTTTAAGTTCAATCCTAATATTATCAATGGTTTTAAGGCTTTCTGCTTGCTGTTTGATAACTATATTTGTAATTTTTTCTAATAGCTCTTTTGCGGTGGTACCTTTAAGAAAATTCTTTCCATCTTTTCCTGCTAGGTCTATTCGTTTAATGGTAGCATATCTTACCTTAAAAAACTCATCCAGATTATTTGAAAATATCCCAATAAAACGTAATCTTTCTAACAGTGGAACCGTATCGTCTGAAGCTTCTTGTAACACTCTTGCATTAAACTGAAGCCAGCTCAATTCTCTATTAACGTATTGATTTTTAATATTTTCTGTCATTATCTTAAAGATTTAGGGAAAATCGTTAATAAGTTTTTTCCTACAGAAATATTTTTCCATGAATCTACTTCAAATTCTATAGCAACTACTCCTGCAGTTGGTAAGTTATCTATATGCTGATCTCCATAAAGATTAGCAATTGAAGTAAAAGCGTGATTATGCCCAAATATCATTAAAGAATTAATGTCATCTTCGCAATTTTTTATAACATCAATAACTTGACTCCCTTCAAAATCATAAAGATCTGGTTCTAAAGAAAATACCGCTTCAGGAACATTCAGATAACTTATGATAATTTTTGCAGTACTATGTGCCCTTTTAGCTGGGCTACATAAAACTTTATCAATTGACCCCACTAGTGTTTTCAAATGTTCTCCTACTAATCCAGCATCTCTTATACCTCTATCATTAAGAGGTCTTTTATCGTCTGACACATCAAACTCCCAAGAAGATTTTGCATGTCTTATTATATATAAAGTTTTCATGAATCTGATACTATTTTAGCAAAAATGAAGTTATTTAATACAAGTTTAAGGATTCGTTTTAACAAATCTTAATATAAGGATATAAAATATCATTTTTTGTAGAATTATGAGTAAGATTAACTCTCTTATTTATATCACTCATGTTTGTCAAATATTTAATACAAAAATAACAGACAAGACAGCTAAAATAATGAAAATGAACGTGATAATCTTCTGATTTTAATCGGTAAAAATGGTATTTACATCGAAAACATCATTTTTTTTACACAAAATCAAATGTTAAAATATAAATTTACATACGGTTTTCCCTTAAATCAGAGTGTTTCCCCTCCAAACATTATGAGCACAAATTTATCATAATATAGTAGGATTATAAAAATCAAAAAAGGTGGAAAAAGTAATTACTATAACAAGAAATCTTAAATGGTTTCAAAATACATATATACTTATACTCATATGCTGTATTGGTTCTACAATCACATATGGTCAAGTAGAGGTACCTCTTAAAAAACGTACTGCATTAACTCTTAAAGGAGATTTTAAATTTGTATCCAATACTGTTCTCGGTAAAGTTAGTAATGATGATGGGTCTGGTATATTCGACCCCAACAAGAGTTATAATGATGGCGGATTAAACAATCAATTTAAAATGGGTTTTATTGATATTGATAATGATCCTACAACTTTTAATTCAAGTAGTGCAGATTTGAATATTGATTCTAATTGTAATGCTATCAAACATGTTGGTTTATATTGGACTGCCGCTTATGCAGATGATAATAGACAACATGATATTACGTCAATAAAAATAAAATATCCGGGTCAAAAGCAATATTCTATAATTAGTGAGGGGCAAATAATTCATGATTACTATAAAGATAGTGAATCCTTGTTCCAGCAATACTCATGCTATAAGGATATCACTAAGGATGTTTTAAATTTGAAAGATCCGTTAGGCACATATACAGTCGCTAATATCCCTGCTACCACTTCTTCTGTAAATGATGATGATACTTTGGGTAATGGGCTTGCAGGTGGATGGACAATGGTTGTTATTTATGAAGACGATACTAAGCCAAGAAAAAAGTTTTATGTATATGACGGTTTTGTTAATATTGATTCTAAAGCTAAACCTGTAGCATTTTCATTCAACAATTTTCAAACTATCCCTAATGGAGCTGTTCATGGAAAAATTGGTGTAATTGCTTATGAAGGTGATAAAGGAATTATTGGAGATCGTTTTCAGGTAATGTCAAATGAGACCAACAGATACAAAAGTCTTGCAGATGGTATTAATCCAATGAATAATTTCTTTAATGCCAATATCACCGAAAATGGAAAAAATGTAAAATCCAGAGTGCCCGCAAGTCAAAATACGTTGGGATATGATGCTGATTTATTTGACATTAAGAATGTAAGAAATAGTATTATAGGTAATAACCAGACAGAAGCTAAATTTAGATTATCGACAAATAATGATGGATATTCTGTTATGGCTGTTGCTTTTAGTGTAGAAATATACGAACCAGCAATTCATATTGTAAAAAGATCAAAATATACAGCTAGTAATCAATACATTCACCCAGACGACGTTTTGGCTCCAAAACAAGAAATAACATATAACCTTACTATTTATAACGATGGTAATGATGACGCTAAAAACACTATAATTAAAGATGTTTTGCCAAAAAATGTGATCTTTTCTGAAAAAACATTGGTTTTGCCTACAAAAAGAGTGAAGGTGAAATATGATAAAACGTCCCGTACATTAAATTTTATTGTACCTAATAAAATGGTAAGAACAGATAGTGAACCATTTAAGATTAGTTATAATGTTATTGTAGATACCGGATGTGAATCAATCAACACAATTGATGACATCCTGGTCGTAGATCAGCCAGTTACTGCTGAATTTAATGGAACTCTAAATGAAACAATAAAATACTCCAAGGGGTATAATCATATAAATTCTTGTAAGCTTCCAGATTACTATCAATTCAAATTAGCTATTGATATTAGCTCTTTAAATTGTCCTAATGCCAATCGCCTGGTTTCTATTCCTAAAAAGAAAATGAATAGTCAATTTGCTGTAGTAATACCAGGTGAAATTGATAAATCAGATAAATCTAATAATACAGAAAGTGGAGGCATAACTTCAGGAGATATTGTAAAGTCTAATGATACTCCTGAATCATCTCTAAAATCGGATATAAAACTAAGTAAAACAATAAATGATCTGATAAACCTAAATGAAATCTATTTTGATTTTGACAAATGGGATATTACAAAAAAAGCAGAAACTGAACTTGATAAAGTGGTAGAAATCATGAATAATGATTACCCAAATATGGTAATTAAGATAGAAACACATTCTGACAGTCGTGGCGGAGAAAATTACAACCTAACTCTTTCTCAAAAAAGAGCTGAATCAATATATAACTATCTATTAAGTAAAAATATTTCTAAAAACAGGATTCTTTCCTACGTTGGATTTGGAGAAACCAGACCCGTGAATAATTGCAAAGATGGAGAAGATTGTTCTGAAGATCAATACCAAAAGAACAGACGTTCTAGTTTTGTAATTATGTAACTTTTTTCATGGAGATAATCTTTCAATCTCCCAATTCTTTTTTTGATCAGAAAAACGAATACGGTCATGTAATCGATTAGCTCTACCCTGCCAAAATTCAAATTCAATAGGTTTTATACAATACCCCCCCAAGATTTGGGTTTAGGTATTTCTTTATCTTCATACTCTTTTTCTAAAGATTGTAATCGCTTTTCTAATGTTTCTCTTGATTTGACAACTTCGCTCTGATCAGATGCCAAAGCTCCTAATTGACTTCCTCTTGGGCGAGATAAGAAATAACGAATACTCTCTTTTTCCTCTATCTTTTGCGCAATACCTTTAACAATGACCTGCCGCTCCAAGTTAGGCCAAAAAAAAGAAATACATACTTTACTATTATTAGCTATAGCTTTCCCCTTTTCTGAAGAATAATTCGTGTAAAACACAAAACCATCCTCATCAAAGTGCTTTAACAATACTATTCTAGCTTTTGGAAAACCATCTAAACCTGTAGTAGTAATAGTCATTGCATTAGTCTCATCGACTCCACCCGCTTCTTCTACTTCTGCAAACCAATTAGAGAAAAGTTTAAAAGGAGAATCTGGAAGGTTCCCTTCTTCCAAAAAACTTTTTTCGTACGACTTTCTATATGCTGTAAGATCTCTATTCATTACCTCAAATTATTATGCAATTTACCTATTTTTAAAATACAGAAAACAATAATAAACAGATAATTTTTATCTCATCAATACTCAAACACTTTACCGTCATCAGCTATTTCTACATCATCGAAAACAGTTTTCGCTTCTTCTCTAAAAAGTTCAATATTTTCATATCGGGTAGAATAATGACCTAAAATCAAGGATCCAACATTTGCTTTTTTAGCAATAGTAGCTGCTTCAATAGCAGAACTATGACCTGTCTTTGCACACAAATGTTTATGACTTTCTAAAAAAGTAGATTCGTGATATAATACAGTAACGTCTTTAATTAAGGGGATTTTCTCTTCATTATACTTCGTATCACTACAAAATGCATAGCTCTTAACTGGTTTAGGAGGATCAGTAAGTTCTTCATTAGAAATCACAGTACCATTATCCAAAACAACATCTTTTCCTTTTTTTATCGCACGATAATACGCTTTATCAATATTATAATTAGATACTTTGTTTATCAATAACGTTCGATCTCCTGGTTTTTCCTGAAATAAAAACCCATTACAATAGACCCTATGCTGTAAGGGAATTGTACGCACCACTACTTTTTCATCTTCAAAAACAATTTCTGATTCTGTATTGGTAAGTTCATGAAAGTGTAATGGATAATCTGTCCACGAATTAGAAAGTTTTAGTTGTAATGTGATCGCTTCTTTTATTCCCTTAGGGCCGTGAATATGTAATGGTACATCTCTACTAAGTAATCTAAATGTAGATACTAATCCAATCAGTCCGAAAAAGTGATCTCCATGAAGGTGTGAAATAAAAATATGTTTTATTCTTGAAAACTTGATTTTATTTCGTCGTAATTCTACCTGAGTTCCTTCTCCACAATCAATCAAAAAGAGATGATTGTTCATTTCTAAGACCTGAGAAGTTGGATTTGTAAATGTTCGGGGAGTTGCAGAATAGCAACCTAAAATCGTAAGTTTCAAAATTATTTTTCCTATTTATTAAACAGGCTGTGAATATAATCTAATCTTATTTATAAATCAATCTAACGACCAAAAGAATCAAACGATGTTAATAATGATATATATCCTTTTACATCAAGATTTCTTCTATAACCTGTTGCTCCTAATACTTTTCCTTCCTTATCCAGAACTAAAATAACGGGGAAAACCCATTTCCTGTTATATTTTTGAGCTAGCTCTTCATTTTTCTTTTGCTGAGCCAATGAAAGTTTATTTTTTTTACGTTTAGGAAAATCAGCTTTTACCCAAACAAATTTTTGATCAGTAAATTCAATAAACTCTTCATTAGATAAAATTTTTCTTTCTAATCTAATACAAGGAGGACACCAATCTGAACCGGTAAAAAACAATACAATATTTTGATCTTTTTCTTTTGCTAGTGATTTTGCTTCATCAAAATCATATTTCCAGTCCTGACCAATAACATCATGACTAAAAAACACAAAAAAAAGTATACTTACAAATGGGGCGAATCTGTTCATAGCGTATCAGACGAAAAGTAAAATAAATAATTACAAAAAAGTTGAATTTTCTAAAAACCCAGGTCTCTTTCTATTTCTTCCATCTCGACCAAATCATATGCTTCCTGTAATGTAGGAACAATAGTAATCTCTCCTAAGATCTCATCATAAGATATTTTATTTGTAACAATCACGAATGAATGCTTAGCAGCCTTATGCTTATTAGAAATCCTTAAAAACTCATTGATATTATCAATCGAAATCTGCTTTAGTGAAAACAAGTTAACAATTATATTATCGTTTTCTAGGGAAGTATACTTGTCTTCAAGGCCTTTAACAAATTCTATAATAGTAGTTTTTTCTTGTGTAATTATAGTTGTAGAACCTTCTTTATTAAAAATCATAAATTATCGTTTAATTTTTGAAGCTAAAAGATATATCACAGCCATTCGCACTGCAACTCCATTCTGTACCTGATCCAATATTATGGCTTGGTTAGAATCAGCAACATCACTCGTGATTTCTACTCCACGATTGATTGGTCCTGGGTGCATGATTACAATTTCCTTATTCAGACTATCCAATAACTTTTTATTTACCCCAAATTGTTGAGTATATTCTCGTGTCGATGGAAAGTAACTAATTTCCATTCTTTCATTTTGCACACGTAACATATTGGCAACATCACACCATTCTAGTGCTTTTTTCAAATCTGTTTCGACCTGAACTCCTAATTTCTCAATATATTTAGGAATTAAAGTTTTGGGGCCACAAACTTTCACTTCAGCTCCTTGTAATTTTAAGGCAAAGATATTAGAAAGCGCAACTCTAGAGTGCAAAATATCTCCTACAATTACAACCTTCTTTCCTCCTACCTCTCCTAATCGTTCTCGTATAGAATACGAATCTAATAAAGCTTGCGTAGGATGCTCATGAGCTCCATCTCCTGCATTAACAATACTTGCATCAACATGTTTAGAAAGAAAAACTCCTGCCCCGGGGTTAGGGTGCCTCATAACTACCATATCTACTTTCATAGAAAGGATATTATTAACGGTATCAATAAGTGTTTCTCCTTTCTTTACAGAAGAAGATGCAGCAGAAAAATTAATTACATCTGCAGAAAGTCGTTTTTCTGCTAATTCAAAAGACAACCTTGTTCTCGTACTGTTCTCAAAGAACAGATTAGCAATAGTTATATCTCTAAGCGAAGGAACTTTTTTAATTGGTCGATTAATAACTTCTTTAAAGTGATCTGCAGTTTCAAAGATTAAATTAATATCTTCTTTATTCAGATATTTTATTCCCAATAAGTGATGTACACTTAATTCGCTCATTCGTCTTAATTTATAATTTTAAATAAAACAATCTTATTCAGAGGTCTTAATTTCCTATCAAATACACGGCATCTATACCATCATTTTCTACCCAATCTACTTTCACTTTTTCTTGGTTTATCGCATCTACCTGACGACCTCTGTAATTAGGTTGTATAGGTAAATGTCTGCTAAAACGTCTGTCAATTAGCGTTAGTAGTTCAATTTCCTGTGGTCTACCAAAAGACTGCACAGCTGTCAAAGCTGCTCTAATACTACGTCCTGTATATAGTACATCATCAATAAACACAATTCGCTTATCTTCTACTATAAAATCAATATGAGTTTTATTAGCCTCAAGAGTTTTTTCTCCTCTCCGAAAATCGTCTCGATAGAATGTAATATCAAGGTAACCCAGTTTAACATCTTCTACCATATAATGATCCACCAAAATTTTCCTGATACGATCCGCTAAAAAAGTTCCTCTAGGCTGAATTCCAATTAAAACAGTTTCTCTAAAATGCGTATGATTTTCAATTAATTGACAAGCCAAACGGTGCAGAATTATATCGATCTCTTTTGCACTAAGTAGTAATTTTTGACTCATAATCTCCAAATGGATATCTGGAGTACAAAAGTAATGAAAATTTAGAATTAATCCACGCTTAAGGTAATTTTAAAAATATCAGTTTTACTATTATATATTGTGGATATACAAATCATTCTTTCATTTCTATCCACTCGCCTCCAATTGGTGGAGGTGCATCATACTCAATATCAGGTGTAGGATACAAATCTCGATATGGATCTTCATAATCATATAGTTCCCCAGATTTTTTCTTTATCTTATAAGTAATAGGATATGAACTTCCAATTTGAATAGCATAATGGTCCTTTTGTTCTCTAATGATTATGTTGGTATAGATTGATTTATCTATATTGGGGACATCATCAGTTGTATTATTTAATTTAAGAACCTTATCAATCATCAATTCCTTTTCTTTTGTTGAACGATATAAATAGATCGGTTTACTAAAATCACTGACATATCCTTCAGACTCATATACATCAGAACTACTACTTCCAGATACTCCATCCGTAGAAACATATACTTCCATGTTAGTAACACATTTAGAATCGTAAGGAATATATCGTACAGGAGAATGTTCTATAAATTCTACTTTAACCTCAATATCATTATACCAAACAGAAATGAGTACATTTTTATCATGAATTAGAGATTCGGGATCATCACTTGCTGCTTTTGCTGCTTTTGCAATAATTCCTGCTCTACCTAATGCTCTGGTTTCAGTAACACGTTCCTTAAATATCCTCAACTCTTCTTCTGTAAATCTGATTTGACCTGTCATTATATTGGCAAACAAAATTATTATGATTATAGTTACAATATATTTCGCTTTCATGCTTCCTTACTTTTTATGAAGTCTAGTTTGTGATAAAATGTACACACATTAATATCATATGACTATAGAAGTGTTATATATTCCTCGATACTACTATGCAAATTTAACTTTAAAAGCGTATTTCTTATTTGGCTAATAATATAAATGAATTTTGAGACACTGGAGACACTTCATAGTTACTAACATTATCTGTAGTTTTTAAGTATTTTTCTGCTTCTAAAAATGCAGTTTCCAAAGGGCTTAATTCAGAATTTTCTTTAACAATAATAGTCTTAGACATCATACCGCCATCTGTATACTCTATTGTTATTTTCCATTTCTTGATAGAATGAAAACTTTTATCCTTAGCAACTTTTTTTGGTTTTTTATTTTTTGATTCAGTATCTATATCCTCTTTTTCAGATATTGTAATCGTTTTATCATTTGCAATAAGAGATAATCTGTTGGCCTCTTTAGCATTCGCCTGAACAATTATTAAGAAATTTAACACAAATATGATTGCCCTATTACTATTTTTCATTTTAAAAAATGTTTATGTTTTTTTACAATGCAAATATCAGGAAGCTTTACGCTGTGCACCATACTACTATTAGTGAAAATGTCCTCCCTTTTTTCAGGGATATAGAACTACACTAGTCAACACATCATCACGTAGCAACATCTTTATAGAACAACTCACCTATTGAACTATTTTTTATAAAAGCTCTAGGCATAATCACGGTTACGATAAATAATAAAAACTGGGCTGTTATTTTAGAAAGAGTGAACTTATCAATAAACACTAGTAAAAATAGCACTGAATACAGTGTGTTTAAAAAAACAAAAGGCCGTTCTTTCGAACGGCCTTTTCTATATTAAAAAATGTTGAGAAACTAGTTCCCTCCTTTTTCCATTTTAGCTTTAAGATCTGCTAATGCATCGATATCTCCAAGCGTTGTTTTTTCTGCTGAACCTGTAGCAGCTTTCTTCGCAGCTTGTTTAACGATCTTAGCTTCTTCTTCTTTGAATAAAGCTGTATGAGAAGCAACCACTCTTTTGAATTCTTTATTGAACTCAATAATTTGGAATTCTGCTTCATCACCTTTCTTAAGTTTGCTTCCATCTTCTTTTTCAAGATGACGAGATGGTACAAAAGCAACTACATCTTCATTGAAATCTATTGTAGCACCTTTGTCTACGATTTCACCAATTGTTGCAGTATGCTTAGTTCCTAAAGCAAATTCACCTTCATATTTATCCCAAGGATTATCTTCTGTTTGCTTATGACCAAGACTTAACTTACGTCCTTCTACGTCTAGCTCAAGAACAATCACATCAAGTTTATCACCAACATTAGTAAAGTCTGATGGGTGCTTGATTTTCTTAGTCCATGAAAGATCTGAGATATAAATCAAACCATCAATACCTTCTTCTAATTCTACGAATACACCAAAATTAGTGAAGTTACGAACGATACCATTATGTTTAGATCCAACAGGATATTTAGTTGTAATATCTGTCCATGGATCTGGAGTCAATTGCTTAATACCAAGAGACATTTTACGTTCTTCTCTATCTAAAGTAAGAATTACTGCTTCTACCTGATCACCAACTTTTACAAAATCTTGTGCAGAACGTAGATGTGTAGACCAAGACATTTCAGAAACGTGAATTAATCCTTCTACTCCTTCTTCAACTTCAATAAAAGCACCGTAATCAGCAATTACAACAACTTTACCTTTAACCTTATCACCTACTTTAAGTTCTTTATCAAGAGCTTCCCATGGGTGTGGTTTTAATTGTTTAAGACCTAATTGAATACGAGTCTTAGCTTCATCAAAGTCTAAGATAACTACATTCAACTTCTGATCAAGTTCAACGATCTCATTTGGATGGTTGATTCTAGACCAAGAAAGATCTGTAATATGAACTAATCCATCAACTCCTCCAAGATCAACAAATACACCATAAGAAGTAACATTCTTAACAGTACCTTCTAATACTTGACCTTTTTCTAATTGACCAATAATTTCTTTTTTCTGCTCTTCGATATCTGCTTCGATAAGCGCTTTATGAGATACAACAACGTTTTTGAATTCGTGGTTTATTTTTACCACTTTAAATTCCATTGTTTTTCCTACATATGCATCGTAATCACGAATTGGCTTCACATCGATTTGAGAACCTGGTAAGAATGCTTCAATACCAAATACATCTACGATCATACCACCTTTGGTTCTACATTTTACAAAACCATTTACGATTTCACCTGTATCATGAGCACCATTTACTCTATCCCATGCTTTAATCACACGAGCTTTACGGTGAGATAAAATTAATTGACCTGTTGCATCTTCGCGTACATCAATTAAAACCTCTACCTTATCTCCTACTTTAAGATCTGGGTTATAACGAAATTCGTTTAATGAGATAACACCTTCACTTTTGGCATTGATATCAATAATAGCATCACGATCAGTGATGTTAATTACTGTTCCGTCTACTACCTCATCATTTAGGGTATCTACAAAATTCTCGGCAACTAGCTTTTCAAACTCTTCAAGTTTCGAATCAGCGATAGGATCTATCCCTTCTTCGTAGTTATGCCAATTAAAATCTTTTAGGAATTGTTCAGGGTTTGTTTGTTGTGGAGCTTCAGCTACTGCTTTCTTCTCTACTTCCTGAACGTCTGTGTTTTTTGTTTCTTCAGACATTGAAGATAAAAATTTGTATCCTGTATATTATTGAGAATCAATGCGAAAATTATACAGAAGCGTTAAAATTAATTATTTATAACCCTTTTTACACTCTCTTACTCGCTAAAAAGGAGTGCAAAAGTACAATTTAATTTATTAGAAAACAAAAGATTATAATGCGTTTCAATAAATTATTAATACTTAATAATTTCAAAATCACTCCTCCTATTGGTTTGATGATCTTCTTCTGTACACGCTTTACTATCGCAGTCAATTAGAGGTTGAGATTCTCCAAATCCAACAAACTGCATTCTCCTTGCATTTACATACCCCACTAAAGCAAGATAATTACGGGTAGATTCAGCTCTTTTTGCCGATAACACTTGATTATATGAATCTGTACCTCTACTATCGGTATGAGAACTTATATTAATATAAACAGTTTTATATCGCTCTAACTTTGCTGCAAGTTTGTCCAATACTTTTTTAGAATCAGCCCGTATATTCCATTTATCATAATCAAAATAAATTGGAGGCATATCAAAATAAAGTTTTCCATTCTTCTCAATAACCGGTGGACCATCTTTATCTGCAAGAAGAATTTCTCTAAGTCTGGTTTTGGTTATTTCTTCTTTTTCACGTTCTGTATTAGATTCACTGATTCTAGTACGCTCATTGATATTAGTACTGTCACTAATCTGTATTCTCTTTTCATCATCTGTCACCACAATATCCTTTGCTCTATCCAAGTAAATGATGTAGGTTTCTTCATCTTTATCCTTTACCATCAATGGTTTAGTTCTGGTTTTATACTTATCTGCAGAAGCTTTAAAGTTATATCTTCCAGGGAATATTTTAATATCAAAAGCTGCAATAGAATCTAATTGACTCTCATATACCTTTACATTGTCATTATTATACAAAACAACATCTGGATTGGCTATATAATTATCGGTTGCATAATCCCGAACTTCAAAACGTGTTCTATATTCACGTGGGAAAATATCTCCAATCTGAGAAAAGGTATAAATATCATCTCCCACCTTTTTTCGGTTTGATGCAAAAAAACCATCTGTCTCATTATAATAAGTTATAGAAAAATCATCGTAGCTAGAATTAATTGGCGCTCCCAAGTTAATGGGCCTAATTAGCTTTTCTTTTCGTAGTTCTGAAACAAATATATCCATCATACCTAATCCTAAATGACCATTTGAAGAAAAAAACAAATGACCTTTTTCAGAAATAAATGGAAACTGCTCTCTATTTTCGGTATTAATCGTTGGTCCTAAATTAGTTGGCTTACCATATGTACCATCTTGATTTACTGTAACAAAATAAATATCAAAATCCCCATATCCTCCAGGCATATTCGAACTAAAATATAACATATCTCCATTTGCACTTAATGACGGGTGCTCAACAGAATAATTTACATCATTAAATTCTAATTTATCAGGTTTGCCCCACTTACCATCAACCTTAACGGCCTTATATAAATGAATTGCGTTATTATTAATACTATCAAATTTCTTTTTTCCCTTTTCAGAATTACTTTTTGACAAGTAGATTGTATTTCCGTCGGCAGTAAAACAAAAATTACCTTCATGAAGTTTTGAATTAATTTCTTTTGAAATAGTTTCAATTTCAGAAACAGGTTTATTATTCTGATCTACCCTTACTTTATATATATCCAAAAACGGTCGATGTGTCCATCTATAATTCTTATCCAAAGGGCTGTAAGGACGTCTATCTGTAGTAAAATAAAGGATGCTATCTCTCCTAACAGCACCAAATTCTGAAGCTTCTGAGTTAAAAACAGCACTCCCTATAGTATAATCATCATCTTTTAATTTAAAATCCTCTATTGTAGAAATTGCATCAGAGGCACTAAAGTCTCTCACTGTATTGTTTGACTTGTATACAGAAAGGTACTTTACAGATTTTTCATATTCTCCTAATGCGGAAAGCACCTGGTACATCATAAAATTATACTGATTATGGTATGTTTTATCTTTATCATAAAATTTACCTGAAGTCAATATTTTTAAATATCTATATGCTTTTCTAAATTGAAACGTATTATAGTATGAAGTGGTAATGTTTTTAAGAATATGTTTTGTATACCCTTCTTTATTTAACTCTTCTTCATATTGCAGTGCAGCATTTATATAATCTCCTTTTTCAAAAAAACGATCTGCTCTGCTTTTTTGTTGTGAAAAGGCAAACTGAGTAATCAGTACAGTTATTATCAATAATATCTTAGCTTTTGTCATCTAGAAAAATCTTGGAGAGGAATATTTATTACTAAACTTAAGAAGATCAAAATTAAATAATATAACAATTTCATGACTTCCATTATTATAACCACTTAAATCACTAACACTAAAATCATAGGAATATCCAACTTTTAGGTTTTTTGTAATATTAAAACCAGCTAAAGCAATAAATGAGTCTGTATATCGATATGACACTCCTAATTCAAATTTATCATAAATCAAAGAGTTTAGCGAAAGATCAAAGGTTAAGGGAGAATCTATAACCTGCTTAATAACCATTGAAGGTTTTAATTTTACTTCATCAACAAAGTCAAAAACATAACCAGCAATACCATAAATATGCGTTTTTGTTTGAGCTACACCAATACCATCAATATCTATATCACTAGGAAGTAAATTAGGCGAAGATATACCTGCATAAAAATTATTGGTAAACAAATATAATCCTGCTCCAATGTTTAATTGTGTAGTAGATGTATTATCTGCAAACGCAGGGTCATTAGCTACATCAGAACCAGAAGGATCAATTTTAAAGTTATTAATACCTGCTTTTAGTCCATATGATAATCGAGTCTGATCAGAAATCCTTGTGACATACGCAAAATCAAGATTTATGTAATCATTCTTTACCGGTATAGCATCTCCTATCCTGTCATTTACATAATTCACACTTAGCTCAATTTTTTCACTCATAGGAACATTAGCAAATATATTGGCCGTTTGCGGCGCTCCTTCAACACCTGTCCATTGTCTCCTGTATAACAATCCGGTCGAAATCAAACCACTTTGACCTGTAGCATATGCGGGATTAACCGTACTCATATTATACATATATTGAGAATATTGTGGTTCCTGCTGGGCATAGATTACCGAGCAGAAAATTATTGACATTACAAAAACTAACTTCAATTTCATTGGTTTATCTGCTTAGGTAAAAACTTCCTTGTATCGGTAAATTGTTTTCAAAGTTTGGAACAAAAACATAAAAGTATGTTCCTGAAGGAAGGTCATCTCCTAGCTGTACTGACACATTACTTTCTCCTCTAAACTCTTCTGTATTAAGATTTCCTTCATAGACAAGGCTACCATATCTATTGTATATTTTTAGATCAAAATCAGGGAATGCCTCTGGAATATTATATACTTCCTCTATCAACAAATCAAAAGTATCGTTCTGACTATCACCATTTGGTGATACTCCATCCTGAAAATCAAGAGTACACAATTCACCATTTGTAAACCTCTCTCCAGTATTTAGTATATTTATCAAAACTTCAAGACGTTCGGATTCGCAATTATTTGCATCAACTGTAGCAATATAATATACCTGATTATCAAAAAGCAAGGGATTATCTATAATAGGGATTTCACTTTCTAAAGTAGTATACCAGTTATAGTTTAAAACATCAACTTCAATATCCTCTAATCTAGCCGCATCAAGAATACAAAACTCTTGAGATGGCACATTAGGAGTTGGTAAATCCACGATTTGTATCGCTACATTTAAAGAAGACTGATCACAAGGCTGTGTATTTGTTATTATATATCTAAAATTATAAATATTGTTTGTTAATGTCTCGAACTCTACTACTCCATCTGTACTTAATGCGTCTGTATTATCGGTATCTTCAAAAATCCCGGTACGAGGAGTATCTCTGTCTAAAAGCGAATATAAATTTACTCTACCATCTATTTTACAGAACGTTTCACTCCTATCATTACCAATTTCTACTGGTTCTACAATTGTAATTGTTACCGTTGATTGATCTGGTGTAAAACACCCTGCATTACCAGGCACTACATATATATATTCTCCTGCCCCTAAAACTGGTAGTAAAACATTACCAGAATCAAAAACACCTAAATGATCTGGTGAAGTATATCCAAAAGGCCCTGACCAAGTTCCTGTTGTATCTGGATTACTCCCTAAAAGATTAAAAAGTGTTATCGTTAAATTATCAGAACATAAGGTTGCAGTTCCATTTTCTCCAGCATTTGGCTTCTTAAATATTGTAAATTTTAAATTTGAAGTTTCTATACAACCTTCAGAACTTGTAGTTGTATATGTAAAGTCAAATGTTTGATCACTACTTATACTAGGAAAAACAAACATATTATCAATTACACCTCCTGTTGAATTTGTCCATACTCCTGTAGTTACTATTGTATTACCATTTGTTTTTAATAAGCTCCTAAGATCAACCTGCCCTTGGGATTCACATAAATTAATATCTTTTGTATCTTCTCCTGCATAGTCAAATGCCAAGATCTCAATCTCTACTCTAGCAGTAATGATATTGCATGGGTGTTTGCAATTTGCTCCTCCATTTAAAGCAAATGGATCACAATCATCACCAGGTTCCATACAGTTTATTTTTGGACTCACTCCGTACTCAAAAACATAAGTTCCTGGTTTTGCTCCTAAAGTAGTAATGGTTCCTAAATGAGTAAATTGCGGATTCCCTCTCTCTTTTAATCCTAAATTAGAATCACCAGAAACTAATCTCCAATTTACATAACTTTCATTTTTATAGATAAAATCAAAACGGCCTTCTTTCGTAAATTTTAATAAACTAAACAAATCCAAATTTCCAGGCCCTTGATTTGCACATATTTTTGGAGGAGGGTTAACTTGATTAAATGGTCTTAATTGTTCAAATAAAGTAAAACTAACTATAGTTTCCATATTACTGCATACTGCTGAACGCTGTTCTACCGAATAAACGAATTTAAAATTTTCGCATCCAAAACGTAGATTATTACCATTATCAATCAAATTGTTATAAATTGTTCTTAAATTAATCTTGGAATCCTGCTCATTATCAATTTGACCTGTAGGTTCTGATAACCAGATCCCTTCTATATCTTCTCCTTTTAAAAACTTATCGTCTCTTAAATCTATATCTGTATCAAAAACCCCAGCTAATAAATCGTCTTCGCAAATATCTATTGGCTCTGAAGTTCCTGATTTCACCTGTCTTACCATCGCAACTCGAATGGTAGTTTGTTGTGGAGGAGAGCACCCCGCCATACCAGAAACAGTGTAAGTCAATTCGAAAACCTCCTGATCTACCAAAGGTACCCCAGGTTGGTACGGTATTTCTACCATAAGAGAACCATCACTATTAACACTTTTAAAACTACTACTTGAACCATTGTATGTCCATTTTCCATTCAAATGTGGAGATGGTGTATTCTTATCTAATGCAAACGCACTAAACAAATCAAAACCTTCAAAATCACAGCCTTGAGCATTCACATTAAGTGGTCCTGAAGGAGGTAGTGCTACCCCAGAATATGGGCCTAGAATTAATCTTGCTGTTCTAACAGGAACATCTCCACAAGTTGTATTCTTTAATTCGAAAAAATAATCATTTTGTGTAGCTGTTGTCGTGGCTTTTTTGAGCTCCCACATAAATAATTTACCTGTTACAACATCGAATGCTGAAACAAATTTTGGGTCTATAGTCCATTTACCATCTGCAGGAGTTGTGCCTGTCTCTGTATATATGTTGATAATCCCATCAGGTCCATTAACTCCATCGAAGTCTATATTCTCCATATTACACTTTTCTATAGAGATTAAACCCAGATTACATTGAGAATGTACTCTTTGTGTCATTAAGGATATGGTAAATAATAGAAATAGTAATTTGCTAGTATATTTCAAAATTGATTTTATTTAATAAATATTTGACATCAAAAATATTTTACTAAAAATATTGATACAAATCTTACAATTATATGCAGATTTTATATAGGGCAGGAAAAATTTAATCACAAATATATATAAATTTTATACTTTAAAACCATAACCTAAAATAGTTTTCTTACACAACCTAGTCGTACAAAAACTAAGACCTTGATTTTAAAACCTCTACAATATCTTTTAGTTCATATCCTTTTGCCTGTAATAGTATCAAATAATGAAATAATAAATCAGCGCTTTCGTTTAAGAACAATTCTTCATTATCATCCTTTGCCTCTATAACTACTTCTACAGCTTCCTCTCCTACCTTTTGTGCCACTTTATTAATTCCTTTTCTAAATAACGATGCTACATATGATGTTGAATCCTCCTGATTTTCTTTTCTATTTCTAATTACATCTTCTAGTTCTGATAAGAATCCGAAAGATTGTACATTATCTTCATTCCAGCAAGTATCTGATCCTTTATGACAAGTTGGGCCTACTGGATTGACTCTAATCAAAAGCGTATCATTATCGCAATCACTCTTTATGTCTACTAGATTCAAAATGTTACCACTTTCTTCACCTTTTTTCCATAATTTATTTTTACTACGACTAAAAAAAGTTACTTTTTTGGTTTCTATAGTCTTATTGTATGCCTCCTGATTCATATATCCAAGCATTAATACATTTTTGGTTAATTCATCTTGAATAATTGCAGGAACAAGTCCATCGTTATTTTTATTAAAATCTATTTCCATATCTTTTTTAAAATGGTTTTAACAAGTTCAATATATAATTGCCTAAAACCTCGTTTATAATTTTATAGTCTTACAGGGATTTGATTATCCTCTAATTCTTGCTTTAAATTTCTAATTTCTATTTCTTTAAAATGAAAAACACTTGCTGCTAAAGCTGCATCTGCTCTACCTTCTTTAAACGTATCCACAAAATGTTGAACTTTTCCTGCTCCACCAGAAGCAATTATGGGGATATTTAGCTCTCTTGACAGTGTCGACAATGCTTCATTTGCAAATCCATCCTTGGTACCATCATGATCCATAGATGTAAATAATATCTCTCCCGCTCCTCGTTTTTCTACTTCTTTTGCCCAATCAAACAAATCCAATTCTGTAGGTACTTTACCACCAACTAAGTGTACTATCCAATTACCATCGATTTGTTTTGCATCTATAGCTACAGTAATGCATTGTGATCCGAATTTTCCTGCTAGGTCATTAATTAATTGTGGATTTTTTACTGCCGATGAATTTATAGATACTTTATCTGCTCCGTTTTGCAACAAAACATCTACATCTTCAATAGATGAAATCCCTCCACCTACAGTAAAAGGAATATTCACTTTTTCTGCTACTTTAAGCACTAATTCTGCTAATGTTTTACGACGTTCTTCTGTTGCAGAGATATCCAAAAACACTAATTCATCAGCACCTGCTTTAGAATATGCATCAGCAAGTTCTACAGGATCTCCCGCATCTCGTAGATTTACAAAATTGACTCCTTTTACGGTTCGTCCGTTTTTGATATCTAAACATGGTATAATTCTCTTTGTTAACATAATCATTTTTTTTACTCAAATATGAGTTCTGGACGCTACTATTCCTTATTTACTATAGACTTTAATTTTTCAAAAAGTTGCTTTTCAATAAGCTCTTTAGCCATCTCTTGATTCACTTTTTCATGCTTTTAACAGGATGTATTCTTCTAATTGTTTCAGACTAATTCTGTTTTCATAAATCGCTTTTCCAATAATAGTTCCTTCACAACCGAGCTCTGCCAGTTTTGGTAATTCGTCAAAAGTAGATATTCCTCCTGATGCAATTAGCTTAAGGTTATCTGTTTGAGATAGAATCCTACTATACAGTTCAAATGACGGCCCTTGTAACATTCCATCTTTACTAATATCAGTACAAATCACATAAGTTATTCCTTCTTTTTGATACTCCTGAATAAATGGAATTAACTCTTTATCACTTTCTTCCTGCCATCCACTTACTGCTATCTTTTCATTATTTGCATCTGCCCCCAAAATAATCTTATCTGTTCCGAATTTTTGTAACCACGATATAAAAATATCAGGATCTTTTACAGCAATACTTCCACCGGTAATTTGATTTGCTCCGCTCTCAAAAGCGATTCTAAGATCATCATCAGTCTTAAGACCTCCTCCAAAATCAATTTTCAAACTTGTTCTTGATGCGATTTGTTCTAAAACTTTATGATTGACTATGTGCTTAGACTTTGCTCCATCAAGGTCTACCAAATGTAGGTATTCGATTCCATGAGCTTCAAACTCCTTAGCTACTTCTAATGGGTTTTCATTATATATTTTTTTTGTGTTATAATCTCCCTTAGAAAGACGAACGCATTTTCCGTCGATAATATCTATTGCTGGTATTATTCTCATAATTTTATTGTCTTAAGTAGTAAGTATTATGTCCTAAGATTGTTTAACGCTTCGTTGAAGAGAATAATTCATATTTCTAATCTCTCTACAGGAATTGAGTAATACATCTATTTGATCCTTATTTATAAAATCCAGTTTAACAGTTAAAAGCAATTGTGTTTCTAACTCACAAGTTGATCCATTAGCTATACTCAAAAAATGAATAAATTCTTTTGATGAATTTCTTCCAGCACCTTCTGCAATATTTGATGGTATCGAAACTGAACACCTTTTTATTTGTGATATTAAACCATATCTTTCATTATCAGGAAGAAGCTTCATTAGTTTATATACCTCGCAAACTAAATCCATTGACTTCTTCCAAACATTTAAATTCTCAAATTGATTCATACTATAACTTAATACTTTGTACTTATTACTTTATTTTTACAGTTTCAGAAAATTCTCTAATATCTTCTCCCCTACAACACTACTTTTCTCTGGGTGAAACTGGGTTCCATAAAAATTATCTTTCTGAAGAGCTGTACTATACGTTACCCCATAATGAGTTTGCGCGACTGTATCTTCTGTTATTGGCGCATAGTAACTGTGCACCAAATAGATATGTTCTTTTTCTAAGATCCCTTCAAACAAAGGTGAATCGAGAGATTCTATCTGGTTCCAGCCTATCTGTGGTACTTTTACTTCATTATTGAATCGTACGACGTCAACATCAAAAATCTCTAATCCTTTAGTATTTCCTTCTTCGGTATAGTTACACATTAATTGCATCCCCAGACAAATTCCTAAAACCGGTTGTTCTAGTTCTGGAATCAAGCCATCTAATCCAGAATTTTTAAGTTTTCGCATTGCACTACTAGCTTCTCCTACTCCAGGAAAGATAATTTTATCTGCTGCTTTGATCTCTTCGGGATCATTACTTAATATCGCATCATATCCTAATCTTTGTATTGCAAACTTTATAGATTGGATATTCCCTGCTCCGTAATTGATAATTACAATTTTCACTTTATATTTTAGATTTATGATTCTTCAATCTTAATTCACAATTAATTATAATACCCCTTTAGTACTAGGTAAAACCATTTTATCGGGATCACGTTTTACTGCAACTTTAATAGCTTTGGCAAAAGCTTTAAAAATAGCTTCAATTTTATGATGCTCATTAGTACCTTCTGCTTTTACATTAAGATTTGCTTTAGCTCCATCGGTAAACGATTTAAAAAAGTGAAAAAACATTTCTGTTGGCATTTTACCTATCATTTCACGATTAAATTCTGCTTCCCATACCAACCAATTACGTCCTCCAAAATCAATTGCTACTTGCGCCAAACAATCGTCCATTGGTAAACAAAAGCCATAACGCTCGATTCCCAATTTGTTATCCAGAGCTTTACTAAATACTTCTCCTAATGCTATCGCAGTATCCTCGATAGTATGGTGTTCATCAACTTCTAAGTCTCCTTTTACTTTTATATCCAAATCCATTTGACCATGACGAGCAATTTGATCTAACATATGATCAAAAAAATCTAATCCTGTACTAATATTACTTTTACCGGTACCATCAAGATTTAGTTGGATATAAATATCTGTTTCATTAGTTTTTCGGGAAATTTCGGCAACTCGATCTTTCAGTTTAAGAAATTCATATATTTTTTGCCAGTCATTGCTTTCCAAAGCAATATGATTATCTAATTCTTCTCTTTTTATTGTAATTTCTCCTGTTCCCAAGTTGGTATTATCATTAATAAAAACCCCTTTCGCTCCAAGATTTTTAGCCAACTCCATATCGGTTAAACGATCTCCAATTACAAAAGAATTTATTAGATCATATTCATCAGAAAAATATTCGGTTAATAATCCTGTTCCTGGTTTTCTGGTATTTGCATTTTCATGAGGAAAGGTTCTATCAAGAAACACCTTATCAAACACAACTCCTTCGTTTTCAAAAGATTTCATAATAAAATTATGCACAGGCCAAAATGTATCTTCAGGAAACACACCAGTCCCCAAACCATCTTGATTGGTAATCATTACCAATTCATAGTTTAATTCCTGAGCAATTTTACCTAAATACGTAAATGCTTTTGGGTAGAAAATCATTTTCTCGAACGCATCTATCTGCTCGTCTGCAGTTTCTTTGATAATCGTACCATCACGATCTATAAATAATACTTTCTTTTTCATTGGATTGTATTGACTATGAGTTTAATTTGAGTGTTTTTTATCTAATTATTATTGTCTTCCTGTAATTTCTGAAATGAGTTCACGATTTCGAAATTGACATAAGTATCTGTATTAATTTTTTATTTTCTTCTTCAGTACCTACTGTAAACCGAAGTGTATTTTCGCATAAAGGTTGTGTGCTTCTATTACGAACCACAATACCATGCTTAATTAACTGATCGTATCGCTTATTTGCATCATCTACCCTTACCAAAATAAAATTAGCATCACTTCTAAATATCTTCTCTACAAAATTTATGGTAGATAAAGCTTCTTCTAAATGAGCACGCCCTTCTATTATTATAGACACTTCGTCTTTAATTTGATCTTCTTCAATAACCCTTTGCAGTGCTCGTTGTTGTGTTAGTTCGTTCACGTTATAAGGAGGTTTTATTTTATTTAAAACATTAATTATTTCTTCAGAAGCATAACAAATCCCTAATCGTATCCCTGCCAAACCGTATGCTTTGGATAAAGTCTGTGTCACTATAAGATTTGGATATTTGTATATATCACCCACCCAACTCTCTCTATCGGTAAAATCGATATAGGCTTCATCAATAATTACCAGTCCATTAAAACGTTCTAGAAGTTCTTCTACCCGTTGTTGTTCAATTAAATTACCTGAAGGATTATTAGGAGAACAAATAAAAAGTAATTTAGAATTACTATTCTCAGCTGCGAGTATCGCTTCGACATCAGGTTGAAAATTTTCTCCTAACCATACTTGTTGTTCTTCTACATTATTGATATTTGCTAATACTTTATACATCCCATATGTAGGGGGCATTGTAATAATATTGTCGATACCAGGTTCGCAAAATGCTCTAAATATTAGATCTAATACTTCATCACTACCATTACCCAGAAGTATATTTGTTTCTGAAACTTTTCTTTGGTTTGCTATTATCTTTTTTAAACTTTTCTGTTGTGGATCAGGATATCGATTAACTCCGTTCTCATAAGGGTTTTCATTGGCATCCAAAAAAACCATATCCTGATCAAAATCTGTAAACTCATCTCTTGCCGAACTATACGGTTTTAGATGTAGTATATTCTTGCGAACTAATTGCTTTATATTAAATTGTGTTTTTTTCATTTTTAGTTTATTGTTGTTGGTTAAAGCATCATTGATGATTCCTGACTACTTGTAGCGGCCAACTATTTTAAACTCTCTAGTCGTAATGTTACTGCATTTTTGTGTGCTTGCAAGCCTTCTGCTTCTGCCATAAGTTCAATAGCTTTACCTATATTCTGGATACCATCTTTTGATATTTTCTGAAATGTCATTGATTTCATAAAACTATCAAGATTTACTCCACTATATTGTTTTGCATACCCGTTGGTAGGTAATGTATGGTTGGTTCCCGAAGCGTAATCACCTGCGCTTTCTGGTGTATAATTACCGATAAACACAGAACCTGCATTGGTTATATTATTGATATAAAAATCTTCATTTTTTACACATATTATAAAATGCTCTGGACCATACTCATTGATTAATTCTATAGCTTCCTGATCATCTTCGACACAAATTAATTTAGAATTGGATATTGCTCCTTCTGTAATTTCTTTTCTAGGTAAAACTGCTAATTGTTTGATAACCTCTTCTTCTACTTTATCCATTATTTCTTTGGAAGTAGATACCAAAATTACCTGACTGTCTTTGCCGTGTTCTGCCTGGCTTAACAAATCAGAAGCAACAAACGATGCATTAGCAGTATTATCTGCAACCACGAGCAATTCACTTGGTCCAGCCGGCATATCTATAGCGACACCAAACTTCGTTGCCAGTTGCTTTGCTACCGTTACGAATTGATTACCCGGACCGAATATTTTATACACAGACGGAATAGTTTCTGTCCCAAAAGTCATCCCCGCAACAGCTTGAATCCCTCCTACTTTACATATTTTTGTTACTCCGCAAAGGTCGGCTGTGTACAAAATAGCCGGATGAATCTTTCCTTCCTTATTTGGAGGGGAGCATAATATTATTTCTTTGCACCCTGCAAGATTAGCAGGAACAGCTAACATTAAAATTGTAGAAAATAAAGGAGCTGTTCCTCCTGGAATATATAATCCCACTTTTTGGATTGGTCTTTTCTCTTGCCAGCATTTAACTCCGATTGTTGTTTCTATAGAAACTTTATCCGTTTTTTGTACTGCATGAAACTTTTCGATATTAGATTTAGCCAACCCTATTGCATCCTTTAAATCCTGATTTACCTGTCTTTTTGCTTCTTTTATCTCCTCAGAATTCACAAGGATAGTATCTAGATCTACCTTATCAAATTTCTTAGTATATCGCTGTATTGCTTGATCACCCTCTGCTTTGACTTCTTTAAAAACAGTCATTACTTTTTCCTCAATATCTGCCACAGTTTGCGTTGGCCTTTTCAATATTTCGGGCCAATTATTTTTATTTGGATTGTATATTTTTTGCATCTCTTCTTAATTTCTGTCTTTACAGAAACACATTAAATTATTTATAAAACCATTTTTTCAATTGGGCACACCAAAATTCCTTCTGCTCCTTCTGCTTTTAGCTCATCAAGAATATCCCAAAATTTATTTTTTTCTACCACAGTATGAATAGAACTCCAACCCTCTTCTGCCAATGGCAATACTGTAGGGCTTCGCATACCTGGTAATATCTTAACGATATCTTCGATTTTGTGGTTGGGAGCATTAAGTAAGACATATTTAGAATTCCTGGCTTTTAAAACAGCTTTGATTCTAAATTGTAATTTTTCAAGCAGTCTTTTATTTTCGTTTGATATTTTTGGAGATACTGCCAGTACAGCTTCAGAAGTAAGCATTACCTCTACCTCCTTAAGATTATTTTTAAATAATGTACTACCGCTCGATACAATATCACAAATTGCATCTGCCAAACCGATATTCGGTGCAATCTCAACAGATCCTGATATTTGGTGTAATTCTACCGAGATCCCTTGTTTATCTAAATATTCACTAACTGTATTTGGGTATGAAGTAGCAATTCTTTTTCCATCGAGATCTTTGATTGAATTGTACTCAAAATCTTTTGGTACCGCCAGAGAAACTTTACACTTAGAAAAATTGAGTCGTTCTGTAATCGAAATATCTTTTCCTTTTTCTATAAGTACATTCTCACCTATAATAGCGATATCAACAATACCATCCCTAAGGTATTGAGGTATATCACCATTTCGTAAAAACATAACTTCCATAGGAAAATTACGGGTTTGAGCTTTTAGCTGATCTTTACCATTATCAATCGAAATACCGCAGTCTTTCAATATTTTTACTGAATCTTCATTAAGACGACCGCTTTTTTGAATTGCTATTTTAATTTTTGACATTTTCTTGTTGTTATGCTTGAGCAATTCAAAAACAAGTTTTGTAGAAACAAAAAACCCGTTTGAATTACTCAAACGGGTTTTCATATTTTGTGTTATACACATATCATACTTACCACGCCTGAGCGAAAATGTAAGAATGATGATGATGTACAAATATATTATTCATTGTTTTTTTCTAAATACTCTGCGAATTTATAAAAAATTATTTTCTCTCAAACGCATTTCAACTTATTTTTTTGCGATTCATCTTTTTTCTATCATTAAATTCATAGAATTCAAAGTCTGCAATAGGTTGATTATAAACATTTTTATAACTTTAAGAAACTAATACTAATCAACAACACATGAAAAATTTATCCTCTTTTTTTATTTTTCTACTTTTTGCATGGCTAGCAATATGGTGGTACTACTCCTGTGATTGGTGTACAAAAAGCACCAATGAAAGTATACCTGTGGTAGAACAAAAACCTGATCCAGAATCAGAAGCATTAGCTAAAAAAGCGTATGAAGACAGTATTGCCGCCGCAAATAGGACTGTTGGATTATTTGCTAAAGGTCCTCACGGGCAAGATGTTTTTAGGTATGTTGAAAATCTAAAAATTAACAATACTAACGGAGATGTATTTATTCCTGTTTCTTTAAATGGATTTAGTCAACAAATAGCTGATTATCTAGGACAACACCAAGATCAAGAGCTTGTCATTTATGGTTATGAGAATTCTTCTGAAAATAACGATAGTACACAATTAGGTATCACTAGGGCTAATTTTATTAAAAATATTTTAGTTGAAGCTGGAATTAATTCAGGTCGTATCGTGACCAAAACTCAATTAAATAAGTATACCTACTCTAATGATGGTGATTATACCGGTGGAATACTATTAAATTTCATGACATTAAATGAAGCCCGATTGGTTGAAGTAGAAAAAAGTATAGCTGCCAGAACGTTGTATTCTAATTTTGCTCAAAAAACATTTCAACCAGATGCTTCTTTATCTAATTATGCACTCGAGCTAAAAAATTATATTAATAAATATCCTGATAAATCAATTGTGATCACAGGACATACAGATGATGTTGGTGAAGAAGAAGCAAATCTTTGGTTTGGACAACAAAGAGCTAATAATGTACGAGAATATCTTATTTCACAAGGTATAGTCAAGGATAAAATCATAGCCCTATCTAAAGGAGAATCGAGTCCCATAGCTATAAATGATAGTGAGGAAAACAGAGCAAAAAACAGAAGAATAGAAATAACCGTAAACTAAAAATATTACAACTATGTTAGATTTTTTAAACGAAGCAAATTGGTGGTGCTTATTATTGCTATTATTCCTTGCCTTTTTATTAGGAAGATTATTAGGAAAAAGAGCCGTCAAAAAAAAATATAAAAAGGAATTAGACGAATGTGAAAGAGAAAATATAAAGCTTAGAAATACAAGCAATGAAAAAGCCAATACTACATTTTCTAATTCCGGAAATGAAATTAAAGCAGTTAAAACCCGCGATCATGGAGGAGTAGCCGTTACAAATGGTGGAGAAATGCCTACATTAAATTTTGATAGTTTTGGCAAAGCAGATGCCTCTCAAAAAGATGATTTAAAGCTAATTAGCGGTGTTGGCCCTTTTATTGAAGAAAAATTAAACAGTATTGGTATCTATACTTTTGATCAAATTAGTAAATTTACCGCAGAAGATATAGATACAGTAACAACGCTTATCCAATTTTTTCCTGGTAGGATTGAAAGAGATCAGTGGACAAAACAAGCTAAGAAACTTAAAGATAAGTAGTAACCACTAACCATTTTACTATTTAGTACGGCCTTCATAATTCATATTATGGAGGCTTTTTTTATGCATTTTAGATACATCAGACCTAAACAATTTATTAAAAAAAAGGAGACTGCCTTTTCAGACAGCCTCCTAAACAAATCACTATTTTATAAATATTATTTTCTTACAAATTGTTTAATGCTTTTATCTTTTTCTAATTTCAGCTCGAGAATATATACTCCTTTGGTTAAATTCTGCACATCTATACTATTATTATAAACAACTCCCTGGTTAACAATTTGACCAGTGATATTCATTATTTTATAATTCATTGTAGATGTCTTGGCTGTAGTAATATACAAGATATCTTGAACCGGATTAGGATAGATATTCACATCAAAAGCTTTAATTTCTTGATCATCAAGTGTTGAATCTATCAAGTTTCCGTTCGATCTACCTGCCACAGCTGCTGCATTTACAGTAGTCAACGATATATTATCAATCGCCATATCTCCTTGCCAAGAATTTCCTGAAGTACCAACAAAACGCATTTTTACTGATCTTCCTACATATACATTTAAATCAACATTGGCATTATTCCATACATTACCTTGAGTACCTGTTTTACTCCAAACTGATACCCAATTAGTACCGTCATCGTTACTTAGTTCTAACTTAAGTTCTCCTACTGCATTACCAAGCATGTGGTATCTAAATGTAAAACTTGGTGAATTTACTCCATTCAAGTCAAAACACGGAGAGTTAAGAATTGTTGTTTTATTAGGGCTATTAGGATTTGAAGTTTCAACATATACATAGTTGCTACCTTCTTGTGCTCCAGATGGGCCTGTATCTCTAGAGCGTGTTCCTCCTGATTGGCGAGTCCAATCAAAATCATCTCCAGCACCTTGAGTCCAATTCCCCAACCCTGCTTCAAACCCTTCATTATAAGGGAAAGCGCTAATACCGTTTGCACAACCAGGTTCTACAGCATTACAAGGAGCACAATCTCCTCCACAATCTACTCCGGTTTCATTTCCATTTTGAATACCATCATTACAAGTTGCTTCTCCTTGAACTGTAGAAGTATATCTAGCAGCCCACCCAGAAGCAGTAACTGATCCATCAGATGTAAATCGAACAAACATCGCATTACCTGTAGAAACCATTTGATTTGGGATTGTTGTTCCAGAAAATCTACCTAATTGCGTTGCGTTAGCGTTTTCTCCATCATATACTGTAACAAAATCATAACCAGATTCTGTATTATAATTATCAAAGTTTAATGTTACTGTACCTCCGTTTCCTGGTCTTATTAACCATGTACAATTTTGATTATTGCTATAATTTTGCGCATCACTACCATCTTCAAAATTACCAGAATTTGCTGTTAATGTAGCACCTCCATTACAAGGATCTGCTGCTACTGCACTTGTTGTAGCATTCACTATATTACTATCAGTAGACACATTACCAGCTGCATCTTTAGCTCTTATTTTAAACGCATACGTAGTATTTGCTGTTAAACCAGTTACTGTTCTATTGGTAGCGTTAATAGTTGCTATAACAACTTCATCTTGATATACATCATATTCTGTAACTCCAACATTATCATTAGATGCTGTCCATCCTAAATCTATAGTTGTCTGTGTAATATTTGAAGTAACTAGATTTGTTGGTGCAGTTGGCGCTTCGTTATCCTGAGCTCCATTTGCAGTGAATGAACCTGTAAATACACCTCGTCCATAAGTCGAAGCTATAATTTTATTGTTATTTTGATCTCCATTTACTTCCCAGTAATCAAAAGAAGTTACACTAGCATCACTCATTCCGTTTTGGGATCTTGTCCAATTTGGATTTGCCGCATCAAAATTAGTAGTAACCCATACTCCTAGTTGTGTTCCTACAATAACCTCTGTTCTATCTAATGGGTTTTGTAAAATATCTCTAACAGGGATATCCGGAAGATCACCTTCTTTACTTGACCAGTTGGCTCCAGCATCAGAAGAATACCATACACTTGTAACTCCGTAGTTATGGATAGTAACCATAATATCATTTGCTGTTGCACCTAATCTAACAGAGGAAACAGACCCAACAAAAGGCGTATTTATTTCTGCCCAATTAGCGGCCCCTACACCTACATTTGTTAATCTTAATAAGCCTCCAGAAGCAGTACCAACATACCAAGTATTATTGGCAAAAGTAGAAGCTATAAAAGCAGTAGGTTTACTTGTTAATAATGCATTTGTAATATCTGCATTTCTATTCCTAGCAACATCAACAGTTTTTATCGAATACACTTTATTTCGATTAACTACATGTGTGTTATTTGATAAAAGAAAATTTGCACCACTATCATATCCCATTTGGTTTACAAAATCTCCTTTAGAGTCATCATTTACAAGGGTAGTTGCACCACCTTGGATTCTACTACGTCCATCCCATGGTAAATTAAATCTATAAATAACATTGTTAACATAAGTGGCAATCATATATTGACCATCTTTATCTATAAAAGTATAAAACCCATCACCACCTGTTAATGGCTCAGATCCGTTTATCCCTGCAACTACATTTCTAAATGCTTGAGAGCCATTATCCTGAGCTCCTGCAGAAAAAATTCCATTAACATCTCCAGCTCCATTCGGACCTATTCCAGCTTTTACATATTGAGTTACATTATAGTTACTATTTCTTGCAGCAAAAACATTATTATTAGCCGCTGTAGATAAACTATTTGCATAGAACACTCCACCATCATTACCAAAAATTGCCTGATTCGAATTTCCAGGTCTGAATACCATAGCATGCTGATCTGCATGTACAATAGAAGCTCCTAATCCCGCTAAATTATTATTGTTGGACCATTTAGAAATCTGTGTCCATGCATTACCACCATTTGTAGATCTAAAAAGATCTATTCCTCCAACATATACTATATCGTCATTATTAGGGTCTGATTCTATCATTAAATCATAAAAAGCCTGTCCTCTTGTAAAATCTTTAGCAGGAATACTATTATCTACATCATTAGGTAATACAGTAGCTGTTGGAGCTGTTGCAAAACCATCCAAGCTTCGATAAATATGAACAGGGTCTATAACATTACCATCAGCATCTCTTGCCACCCCTTGAGTTAATGCATATATTTTATTTGCATTGGTTGTTGAAACTTCTAATTCTACTCTATTAGAATCATTAAGAGGAGAAGCCGCTGCTTCTGTCCAGGTTGCACCATCATCAGAACTAAATACACGTCCTCCTCCATTTCCTAATGGTGAATTTACTGTACCAACCCATAATTTATTGTTTTGACCGATTTCAAAATCATTAGGTACATAGTAATAATTTACATTATCTCTTTGGTACCTCATATTAGCAGCTTCTATTCTATTCCAAGTTGCTCCTCCATCGATTGAACGATAAATCCCAGCTGATTGGATCCCAAGCCAGTTTCTTGGCCCAGAAGAATCTGCATATATGTGCGCTCCTACTCCAACGAATAAATCTGTACGGTTTTGTGCTGTATTATTCCAGGCGACAATATCATTTACATAATAGATTCCTGAAAGAAAAAGATTTGTGGCGTTAAGATTAATATTTCCCCCTCCAGCTGGTGGAATATTTAATGCTTGCCAGGTTGTTCCTCCATCTATTGATCGATATATACCATTACCTACAACACTTCCTGCGGTATATTGTTCTCCTGTACCTACATACCATGTGTTAGAGTTTCTGGGGTCTACAGTTATAGAAGTTACAGAAAGGTTTCCAGGAACGTTCTGTACTCTACTCCATTGTGATGCAGCAGACGTAATATCATTATTCACCCATAATCCACCACTAACACCACCAGCATATACCTTTCTATTATTGGCATCATTGGGATCAAATAAGATAGCGCGTGTACGCCCTCCAATATCATTAGGACCTCTTTCTACCCAAGGATTATCTTGAGCATCTCCAGGTGCTCTTTTTGATGTATTTGCTAATCGTTTTTGAACTGCGTAGATTTTCTCAGGTTCTGTTTTACCTGTTGCAGGGTTCATAGTTAACTCCCACATCTGTTCAAAATATTTATTTGGGGGAAGTCCTTTAGCTTTTCTTTCAGATTTTTTTAATTGTAAAGTCTCTTTAAAAGGGCTGTTTTGTATATACGAAGCATGTTGTTTTCGTAAATTGGTAATTTCAGTTTCGGTAGTACTTTGTTCTAATTTGTCTTTGTTTACAGAATTTACGACAAATACCGATAGGGTGACCAATCCTAAACCCAGTATAACCGGGCGAGTCAATCTTTTTTTCATGTTAGCATTAGTTGAGTTAGAGGTCTAAAAGTAATATAATTATGGTTTTTCACCTAATTTAACATAAAAATAAGTTAATTTTAACATTTATAATATCACTTTGGCATCTCTCAATACAAAAACTAATTATTCCCTAATTCTTCATCACTCCAAGCCACAGAAGACATTTTCCAATCCAAACCTACTTTAATAAATTGAATAGTCTTCATCCCCCGAGATTCAAAATACACTCCATTTAACTTACCTGACTTTTGATAAAAACTAAATCGTTGCGCCACATTTCTATATATCTCTGTTTTATGTAA
Source organism: Aquimarina sp. MAR_2010_214 (assembly GCF_002846555.1). NCBI lineage: Bacteria > Pseudomonadati > Bacteroidota > Flavobacteriia > Flavobacteriales > Flavobacteriaceae > Aquimarina > Aquimarina sp. MAR_2010_214. Next base: position 3,646,788 of record NZ_PJMS01000001.1, on the reverse strand, counting down.
AATTTCGCCTTCGCAAAAATCAGTGAGAGTCCCATTAGTCAACATTTCTTTTCTAGGGGCTATAAATTCTTTTAACGTATAAACTTCTGGAGTCCCATTAGTATTACTTATTATCATTCCATTAGAAATGAAAATATTTTCTATATCTTCAATATTAGGAATCTTCCCTCCTACATTGGCAAACAAACTAAAGAAACTAGTTGTTAGTTTACTTATTTCCTTTTCTTCCTTGTTATCTGTAGGGGTAGAAAAAAACAGGACAGTATCCTTATCTGATAATTTCATAGTTTTCTCAAAACGCAACCCTATCTTATTTAGCAACTTTATTGAAGCAATATTATTAGGATTTGTTATTCCTACAATTTTATCGAGATGTAACGTGTTTTTAGCATAGTTCATTGTTGCATTGGCAATTTCATACCCATACCCCAGCCCCAAATATTCTGGAAGCATCGCAAACCCAATGTCAATATCTTCTAATGTATCTCTATTTACTAATCCACACATTCCTATAGAAGCACTGGTTTCTTTCAATACAACTACCCATAAACCGAACTCATTTTCTTTATAGCTTTTTATTAGATTATTTTCTAAAAATTCCTTTGCCTCAGCTAGTGTTCTAACATTTCTATCTCCAATAAACTCTATCCACTTTGGAGAATTTACCAATTTTAAAACAAAGTCAGCATCTTCCAAATTAAATTCACGAAGAGATAATCTTTCGGTTTCTAGTATATTTTTTGTTTGCATGTTAGCTCTAGATTTTATTTTATTATAGTTTTAGGATTGTGCTCTATTTTAAAATTACAGGAGTTGGCAATGAAACACATTTTATTTGCTTCAGAATGTATTTCGTTTGCTTTTTCAACCATTCCTTCATTTTCTATGGTAACCACAGGATTTAATGTAACCTGCTTAAATTTCCCACTTCCATCTTTAGATTCAACCATCACTCCTACTGCTTTATCAATATAATCAATTACAATTATTTTATGCACAGAACATAAATGAAGGTACCATAACATATGACAGGCAGAAAGCGAGGAAATGAACAAATCTTCTGGGTTATATCTTGTTTTGTCTCCTAAAAATGAAGGATCCGATGATGCTAGTATTTCTTGGTACTTTCCTTCTATCAAAATTGAGTGATCCCTAGTATACGACTTGTAATTTTTAGTTCCACTCCCTTCATTACCTGTCCATTTTACTGTTGCATTATATTGATAATGTTTCATTTAACTAATTATTTTAATTTATCAATTATTCTTTCTCCAAAAGATAATTCTTTAAGGTTTTGTTCTAATTTTTCTATATGCTTCATTATGGTTATATCTTCTTCAAGTAGTTCATAAACAACCTTTTTTCCGGCTTCCCATACCTGTTCTATTTTTGGTAAAATTTCATTTGCTTTTGTTGTTAAATGAAAAACTGTTTTACGTTTATCTTTTTCACCTTTAGAAACTTTTAAATATCCTTTTTTGACCATTTTGCTTGTCATTACCATAACAGTTTGATGAGCAAATCCTAAACTACTTGCAATTTCCATAACAGAAGTTCCTGGTTTATTTTTGATTATTAAAAAAACCAGATACCAGTTAGGTTCAAATTCAATATTTAATTTTTTATACATCATTCTAGAGCTATGGCTCATTTTATCACTAATCCTTTTTAATCGTGTGCCTAATGCCATATAGCCTAACTCACTTACAATATCCTCTGCCATATACTAGTTGTTTTACACAAATATATCAAAAAAGCGCAGTTGACTGCGCTTTTTTGATATATTTGATTCATTTTTATAGTAAAGATTAAATACACTTGATCTTGTACAGCAATATGTTAGGTTCTAGTTTTGAGATCTCTAAAAAGAATACATCAAAAATCTAGTAAATCCACCTATATTTATCCCAAAACAAAAACAAGGTTTTTTTTAGAACTGATGCTACCAACAATTGAACTTTATTAATTTCTACAAAGATTGAATGAAACAATATTAGATTTCGCAATTATCTCCAGTATAGTTATTGGATATTTTATAAGTATCTCATTAGTCATTACTCCTTTTTATAAGAGCCGTGCAAATAATTACCTCTCCCTATCGCTGTTCTTACTAACAAGTTTAACTCTATTAGGCAGGTATGGTGTAGGAAATGCTATTTTAGAATTCTTAAACTATATCATGTTGGATTTTCTAGTGGCAGTCACTTTATTTACCTATTTCCTAATTCAAATTCAGCACAGATACTTGAAAAAAAGTTGGTATAAATGACTATACTTTCCTTTCTTTTGCTCTTTGATTATTGAGGTTATTCTTCATTTAGATTCAATATTTAACCTTTATCATTCAAATTTTGCTGTTCTGGTATTTTATTTTAAAGATACTCTATCTATAATTTGCAATGTTCTTTTAATTTTTTGGGGGAGACATTTAGTAAAGCACTCCAATACTATTTCAGAAGACAAAAAGCGTTGGTTGTTAAGATTAAAGATTTTTATTATATGCATTATTATAAGTTGGCTTTTATCTAATATAGGGCTTCATTTATTCAATTCGGAATATGCTATTAATTTTCTATGGATACTACTTTCCTTTTTATCTTGGTGGATATTGTATTATGGAGTGTTTAAACTGCAGATAGTAGTTCAAAAAGATGAAATACACCAATATTTAGTTTCGAAAAAAACGAATGGCACTCAGACAAAAAAGAAAATAAACGATACCACTGTTTCCAAGATTATTACCCAGTTATATACAATAATGGATCAAGAGGAGTTATACAAAAATCCTCTTTTGAGCAGGTTAGATCTAGCCACTCGATTAGGAACAAACGAGAGGTATTTATCACAGATTATAAATCAGGAACTCAATAAGAATATCGTTCAATTTGTAAATGAATATCGAATTGAGGCTGCTAAAAATCTATTGCATAATCCTATATTTAATAAATATTCTGTAGAAGCTATTGGCATGGAAGTTGGTTTTAAATCTAAGAGTGCTTTTTATAATACTTTTAAAACATATTTAGGAATGTCTCCAGGAGCCTTCAGAAAACTTCAAAAAACGTCCTGATTTATGTAATTTTCTTATTTCAGGACTTCTTCAAACATAAAACAGCTTCTTATTTCATTGATAAACATACTTTTACACCTCTAAATCAAAAAGCATATTTTTAATGAAAAACAAAGTCAACATATCACTTATTATTCTTTTTATTGTATCTGTTGCGACAACTACAATTCACAGTCAAACTGATACTGGTTGGACCATCATGTATTATGGTGCAGGATCAAATTCTTCGGAACTAGATCTTTTAAAAGACATCAAAGGGATGATCAAAGGAAAACAATCCAAAGGCTATGAATTAATTACGTTAATAGATAGAATTGAAGGGTTCTCTAATAATTCGAAAACTCTAGGTGAAAATTTCACAGATACCAAACTTTATAGAATTGATGCTAACAGTTATCATGAATTATCAGGAAAAGAGATACTTCCAGAGTTCAAAAAAGAAACATCTTACGAAGCTAATATGGGGGATGCTGATCTATTAAAACGGTTTATCAAATATTGCAAAACATACTACCCTGCCAAACATTATATGTTAGTTCTGCGATCACATGGTAATGGATGGCGTATGTGTCCAGACAAAGAAGCGGGAATTGATGATGCTCTACATTCTACCGAACTCAGTGATGTATTATCTATTGACGAATCAGTAGATATATTAGGGTTGGATCTATGCTCAATGGCGGGATTAGAAAATTTTTATGAATGGAGACCAAACGAGACTTCTTTTTCTGCAGATTATATCCTTGCTTCGGCTCCTGTTTCATCTTCATGGGATTACAAAAGTATATTTAGTCGCTTAAGTGCAGATACTAAAAATGGTTTTAGTAAACAGAATAATTATTTTGAAGAAGGAAAAGAAAAAATCCTTGATCCATTTAAAATGACCCCTGATCAATTCTCAAAACTCCTTATAGAAGAAATATATGATAGCCAAAAATGGTCTTCCTGGGGGTTATTTGATAATACTAAGATTACTGATGTTAAACTAAAAATAGACGAATTAGCAAGACTTCTTTCTGTAGAAAAGAATGCTACTATATATTCTATTTTAGAACGATCCTCTGGATATTACAATGAAAAAGGTATTAAAAAAGAAAAACAAGAAGTAGCCTTCCCATATGTAGATGCTTATGATTTTGCACAAAAAATTAGTAATACTCAAGAATTACATCAAAAAACTAGGATAAAAGCCAAAGAAGTTTGTAAAATCATAGATCAACTGGTAATACACTCATATTATGGAGGTAAAGATCCTTTACCAAAAAAAAGTGGTTTCATGGAAGGGAAAAATGGCGTTTATATGATTGCTCCTCGAGGCAATCAGGTATATACTCCAACGGGAAAAACTTTTTGGGAACATGTAAAAAAATGGTATAGCCCATACGATCAAAAGCATATTGCAAAAGCTTACGGTTTATATAATTGGTGTATCGACGGCATGAAACCAAAAAATGAAAAAGCAGATAACTTTTATGAGTATTTGGACTTTCTTTTCACAAAATAGTGATGTACTTTATTAGTCAGAAAGCAAATCAATACTTTTGTAATCGTTCGTTCTGTAAACTACAGGAATAAAAGATATAGTATAGAGAACGAACGGTTTTTTTATAAAACACTAAAAAAAAATTGACGCCCGAAAGCGCCAATATATAGTAACAATTTTGTAAAAACTTATTGATTTCCAAGAATTATTGGCATTCCGTTTTTCCCCGATCCTACAACTACAACCTTAGCATTAGGTGATTTGGCCAGTTGTAATGTTGCTTCTATTCCTTTTTCTGTAAGAATTTTATCAGTTAGCGAAGCACTTAATATTTGATTAGCAACAGCTTTACCTTCGGCATCAATTTTTTGTCTTTCTGCTTCTTTTTTGGCTTTTTCTAATCTAAATTCATACTCCAAAGCTTCTTGCTCTTGCCTTAGTTTACGTTCTATAGCTTCTTTGATCGTTGATGGTAATGTTACATCACGTACCAATACTTCATTAAGCTGAATGTATTGATTACCTACTATTTTTTTTGTTTCTTCAAAAATTTCTTTTTGGATCGCATCTCGTTTACTAGAATACAATTGTTCTGGAGTATATCTTCCTACTACACTACGAGCTGCTGATCGTATTGTTGGTAATAAAACTCGTGATACATAATTTTCTCCTTTTTGCTGGTGTAATAGCCCCAATTTATTATAATCTGGCTGAAACCATGCAGAAGCATCTAATTTTATTTCTAATCCATTAGAAGAAAGTACCTGCATTTTTTCAAAAACTTCTTGCTGTCTTACTTCGTAAACGATTACTTTATTCCAGGGAGCAACTAAATGAAATCCTTCTCCTAATGGCGGAGAATCTGTAACTACACCACCTCCAAATGTTTTATATAATACACCAGCCTCTCCAGAACCAATAGTTTCTGTTGATTTTGAAATGAAGACGATTACTAATACTAATAAAATCAGAATAGGCAATCCTATTTTTGGTAATTTTTCCATAATAATTTTGAATTTTTAATTTTAAATAAGTCCGTTATATTTTCGTGCAAACCACTCTATAGTAAGTAACAAAATAACTATTGCCAAAAGATATTTCCAGTCAATTAAAGATACTACATTTTCCTTGTTTTTTTGTATCGTTTGATATCTTTGATCTTCTAGTAGTTCTTTTATGAGTGTATCTTTTTGGTTTAAATAATATGACTTTCCATTAGTATTAGTAGCTACTTGTGTTAGTTTTGTTACATCTGCATTAAGAAATTGTTGTTCTACATCATATTCAAGAATTGCAAAACTTCCCGAACGTGCTATATTCTCACCTAACACCGTTACTGTATATTCATAATTTCCTGCTTCAAGGTTACTCAAGTCTACCTCATATGAGTTATTTTTCAACAACATAGGGATAGTTTGAGTCGCTTCTGTTTCCTTATTTTTAATAGAGATTCTTAGATTTCCTCTCCTGTCAAATTCATAATTTTTGGTAAAATACTCAGCTTTAAGAATAACACTGGCATTACCATAATAAAACGATTCTGAAATGGTATTTAACCTACTCTTTCTTTTATTGGAAGCAAGATACTGTATCAGTTTACCAAAAAACTCATCGAAATCTTCGAATTTTTGAGTATGCAAATAACTCTGAGCTCTCCATCTCCATATTCCTTCTCCAAACAAAACTGCTTCTCTTACTCCTCCTTGTTCTATAGTCGTAAGTAATATTTCTTCGGTATCAATATTGCTTACCGTTCTGTATAATAATGGGTCATGATTAGAATTCATTCTAATTTCACCAAAAGTTCCTATTAAAGGAGGATAACTTTGAAATCCAATATCTTCTTGAAGAAATGCCCCATAATTGTTATTATACCTAGGAACATAATATTCATTCTGTCGTGTAATTTCCTGAGTATATTTATTTTGAATCCTATTAAGAAAAACCCAATCTGTATTAGGGCCGGTAATTGTAAAGTAATTTTTTTTCAGAGTGTTTAATTTTTCATACACTGCTCTATATCTGGTATTGGGTTGATATAGTATAACTAACTGATAATCGTTTAAATCCTTCTTCTCACTTGGTTTACTAATTGTAATACTTCGTCTTTCATTACTTTCGACACTTTTCTTTATTGCCCCAAGATCTGGATGTACAATATCACTTATCAATAACACATTAGTTTTTTGATCAATTACCTCTACTGCAAAAGTTTTTGAATTATTTATTGTATTTTTTTCTTTATCCAAAGGTGTCAATACAGCAACATACTGATTTACCCCCACTCTATTGGCAGGAAGTGTAAAATTAACTACCGTAGAATTATTTGTTCCCGAGAAAGAAACGGGTTGAGAAAAGATTGTATTAATTCCCGATTTTATCTGAAATGTAGTTGTAATCTCTTCATTACCCGAATATGTAAGAATTACCTCGACGGGAAATTTATTTTTTAAATACGCATAACGATTAACATTAAGTTGTTGTATTTTGGTGTCTAGTACCTTAATTGTATCCCCAGAAATAATTGGGTACACAGCTTGCTTATAACCTATACTACTAAATTGATAATCTTTACCATAGGTTTGATTTCCATCGGTGATCACAATTGTAGGAGCAATTGTATTTTTATGAATTTGTTCAAGTTCTTCTAATGCTCTTGATATATTGGTCTGTTTTTGATCAAAAGAAAAGCGTAAAGAATCATGTAATTTATCAGAAAATGAATAATAAGTAATATCAAACCTTTCATTTAGATCTTCATCATCATCAATTTGATTTACAAACTGAGTAATTTCTTGATCTTTTTTAAGATATTTTATTGAAGAAGAATTATCCACTGCAACCACCAAAACCGGTTTTTCTATATAATAGGTATTCTGCTTGAAGCTAGGATTGATCAATAACAATAGTAGTGCAAAAACACTAAGAAAGCGTAAAAAAGCAAAAAACAGGATATTTTTTTTCCTGTTTTTTGTCTTATACCAATATTGAAACAATGCAACAATTAATGCTGTTATAAAAGCGGCTATGATCAATAAAATTGTTTGTGTTTGCATTCTATAAATTACGATATACAATGGTTGAGTTACGAATTACAATTTATTTTAGAGTGTTAAGTGTAACTCTTTCTATATAAGTTGAAATTTAACGACTTTTAGTATTAAAATATTCAAAAAAAATAGATTCTTAAATCGCTAATTGCAATTCTAAAATCAGGTAAGCATTCCTCCATCTACATTAAGGACTTGCCCAGTAATATAAGTACTTAAATCACTTGCCAAAAATAAACACGTGTTTGCAATATCTTCGGGACTACCACCTCTTTTTAGCGGAATTGCATTACGCCATCCTTCTACAACTTTTTCGTCCAGCTTTTCTGTCATTTCGGTTTCAATAAAGCCAGGTGCAACTACATTACTTCTAATATTTCTAGATCCAAGTTCTAGCGCAACAGATTTAGAAAAGCCAATAATTCCTGCTTTTGAAGCTGCGTAATTAGCCTGACCTGCATTACCTTTTACCCCGACCACCGAACTCATGTTTATAATACTTCCTTTACGTTGTTTAAGCATCGTTCTTTGAACAGCTTTAGTCATATTAAATACGCTTTTTAGGTTTACTTCGATAACTTTATCAAAATCTTCCTCACTCATACGCATTAAAAGGTTGTCCTTGGTAATACCAGCATTATTTACTAAAATATCAATACTACCAAATGTTTCTAAGACATCTGCAGTCAATTCCTGAGCTTGATCGTAACTTGCTGCATTACTCTGATATCCTTTAGCTTTTATTCCTAGTCCATTTAATTCTTTTTCTAATGTCTTAGCTGCTTCAACAGAAGAACTATAAGTGAAAGCAATATTAGCCCCTTGTTGCGCAAAAATTTCTGCTATTCCTTT